>JALTUD010000684.1 GCA_027047735.1 Flavobacteriales bacterium
TTCAACAGCCTCTTCCAAATCAGTGGTAAATTTTAATCGTCCCGCCTTGATATTTCGTTCAAAAAGCACATCTAAATGCGGTTCGTAAATGGGCACTACACCATTTCGCATCTTCTCTACTTTTTCTTTGTCTATATCAACGCATATAACGTCGTTTCCCGTTTCGGCAAAACAAGTTCCCGTAACTAAACCAACATAACCTGTTCCTACTACTGCTATTTTCATATAGGTATAATTTCTTTTATTTTTCTTTACAAAATTCTAATACTGCTTGTGTAATATATTCCAATTGATTTTCATCCAACTCGGTGTGCATCGGTAAAGACAATACCGTTTCACACAATTCCATTGTTACGGGAAACTGTTCATCCGTTACTCCTTCCTGTAAATACGCCTTTTGTTTATGTAAAGGTACAGGATAATAAATCATGGAAGGTATTCCCTTTTCTTTTAAAAAAGCCTGTAATTCATTTCTGTCAATCCCTTTTGTTTTTAGGGTGTATTGATGAAAAACATGAGTTGAATATTTTGCTGTAATCGGTGTTTCCAAACACGCCACATCTTTAAATGCTTCGTTATAAAACACCGCCGCCTTATTTCTGGCACTACTGTATTCATCCAAATGAGGTAACTTCACTCGCAAAACTGCTGCTTGTATGGAATCCAGACGTGAATTTACTCCCACCTCATCGTGATAATAGCGTTTATACATACCGTGATTGACTATGGCTTGAAGACGTTTTGCCAAATCGGCGTCATTGGTAAATAATGCTCCGCCATCTCCGTAACACCCTAAATTTTTGGACGGAAAAAACGAAGTTGTTCCAATCGTTCCTATTGTTCCTGCTTTTTTTACAGTTCCATCATCAAAGGTATAATCTGCCCCGATAGCTTGTGCTGTATCTTCAACTACATATAAATTATGTTTTTGTGCTATCTCCATTATGCTGTCCATATTAGCACATTGTCCGAATAAATGAACCGGAATAATAGCTTTTGTTTTAGAAGTAATTGCTTTTTCAACTTCATCCGGATTTAAGGCGAAAGTATCTCTATCTACATCAACCAAAACAGGCTTTAATTTCAACAAAGCAATTACCTCAACCGTTGCAGCGAAAGTAAAATTAGAGGTAATGACTTCGTCTCCTTCTTCCAATCCCAAAGCCATCAAAGCAATTTGCAAAGCATCGGTACCGTTCCCACAAGGAATAACGTGGTTAACATTCAGGTAATTTTGTAATTCTTCTTGAAATTTCTTTACCTCAGGACCTTTTATAAAGGCCGAAGACTCAATAACATCGAGTATAGATTTATCTATTTTATTTTTTATCTTTTTATATTGACTTTTTAAGTCAACCATTTGGATACTTTCCATTCGAACTGTGATTTACATATAAACCACAAATATACTATTTTATATAATGAACATGTTTAATTCATTCTAAAACCTTAAATCTGCAAATAAAATACTGGCAAAAAAGCAAAAGCTCCGCACAACAACGAGCGGAGCTTTCAACAAACAAAAACAAATCAACACTTATCAACCTCACTTCTTTTAGCGAACAATCGCCAGTTTTATCGTAGTCTTATCTTCTGACCTATGGTTAACACCGAAGACTCGTCCAGTTTATTTTTTTTGTATAATTTCTTTAGTTTAACACCTTCCATTTGAGCTATATCCCTAAGTGTTTCTCCCGAACGAACCTTATGATACTTCTCATTGGTTTTCCCTCGTTTAGACAAGAGGTAAACCCTATCTCCTTTTCTTAGCTTAGTTGTTTCATCACAATCATTATATTGGTATAACAACCACAACGGCAAGTCAAATTCCTTTGCTATTTTATAATAGGTATCACCGGTTTCAGCAATAATATAGGTTGTTTTAAGAAACGAGTGTTTGGTATGTACATTCTTTTTTACGGGTAGTAATACCAGTTCATTATTATCTATTTCGATTCTTTGCACCGGTGCTTTTTTTGCTGAAACCAACTCCATTCTATCATATTGATAGAGCCCGTTTTCTTCTATTATATCTATTAATAGACGTGCGTATTTCGGATTGGTTGCATATCCGGCTTTTCTCAACCCTTTTGCCCAACCTTCATAATCGGTAATATCTAAAGAGAACAGAAAAGCATACCTTTTTCGATTGTATAAAAACTTTGAATGATCTTCAAACGACTCAAAAGCATTGGTGTATTTTCTAAAACACTCGTCTTTCTTATCATCGTCTTTGTAAATTCCCGGACCATCCCAGTTATGACATTTAATCCCGAAATGATTATTGGCATATCTTGCTAATTCGGAATTTCCGTTACCACTTTCAAGCATACCTTGTGCCAAGGTTATACTTGCGGGTATGCCATACTTCACCATTTGAGCAATCGCTTCATCCTTCCACATTTCAACATAGTCCTGCTTAGAGAAAAAACGCTCTGAAGGTTGTGCCAGCACACTTCCCACCATAAAAAACAGTAATATAACCGTTAAATTACGCTTCATTTTGTTGTTGTTTGTTTTGTTTATTGTTTGAATTTGAACGCAAGTTACTAACAATTGTTTCAATAATTGTTGAAAACTTTAACTTTTTTTTTCAATTTTCACTTTTTATGCCGGGTTATACCATTTTAATTTTGAAACGAGTCGAAAGAAAGCGAGTTTTAGTTTTCTTAGTCGATGAATAAAATATTTGCATAGCCTTAGCTATGGAAATATTTTTGAAGATGGATAAGGAAAATAAAAACGCTTTATTAGGCTCGTTTCAATGTTAAAATGGTATTATTAACAAATTTCATTTCTCAAGCACTACTAATCTTCATTGAAATCATTCTGCTTGCGTTAGGGATAGAAGCGGCATCCTTTTGCCCTCCCTCCTTTTGGAGGGCAAAAGATATAGCGGATAGCCCGACCCCATAAAAGCAAAAAGGTGTGTCATTTGAAAATGACACACCTTTTTGCTTTTATGGGGGAACGCCCAAATTATTATAAATGAATAACCTCTCCGTATGCAGCTGCCGCTGCTTCCATTATGGCTTCACTCATAGTCGGATGCGGGTGAATGGTTTTTATCAACTCGTGTCCTGTTGTTTCCAGTTTTCTGACAGCCACTAGCTCCGCAACCATTTCCGTAACATTAGCTCCTATCATATGACCTCCTAATAACTCACCGTATTTTGCATCGAAAATTAACTTCACAAAACCTTCGTTATGCCCTGCTGCACTAGCTTTACCTGATGCTGAGAACGGGAATTTACCGATTTTCAACTCATAACCTGCTTCTTTTGCTTGTGCCTCAGTCATTCCCACCGAAGAAATCTCCGGTGTTGCATAGGTACAGCCCGGAATATTACCGTAATCAATTATTTCAGGATTTA
>JALTUD010000685.1 GCA_027047735.1 Flavobacteriales bacterium
GTTTCTCCAATAACTCATCGTTATTGGGTTTTATAACCAAAACGGCATAGGCTTTTCTGCCGTCTCTCCCTGCTCTCCCTGCTTCTTGGAAGTACGCTTCCGGACTATCGGGAATACCGAAATTAATGACAAAACGAACATCAGGTTTATCGATGCCCATACCAAAAGCATTGGTGGAAACGATAATATTAATTTGATTTTCTTGCCATTTTTGTTGTTTTTCGTTTCGGTCTTCAACCGTCAATCCTGCGTGATAAAATGTTGCTGTAAAACCTTGATTTTTCAGCATCTGTGCAATCTCTACGGTTTCTCTTCTCGAACGAACGTAAACAATTCCCGAACCCTTTACATTTTTGATTACGCGGAGCATTGCTCCGTAAGCGTTTTCTTCATTTAAGACAACGTATTGTAAGTTTTCTCTGTAAAAACTTTTCTGATAAAAACGATGTTGAGGTTTAAATTCCAATTGTTGTTGAATATCCGATACAACGTCTTTGGTGGCGGTAGCCGTTAGTGCAAGAAAAGGAACATCAGGGTGGTATTGACGAAGGTCTTTTATGTTTAAGTACGGCGGTCTAAAATCATATCCCCATTGGGAGATGCAGTGTGCCTCGTCTATTGCAATTAGGTTGACCTGCATTCGCTTAAATCGCTCAATGAAAAGGTCTTGTTTTAATCGTTCGGGGGAAACGTACAGAAATTTGACTTTACCGTAAATACAATTATCCAATAATCGGTCGATTTCTCTTTTGGTTAAACTACTTGTTATGGCTATTGCATTTATCCCTCTTTTCTTCAAATTATCGACTTGATCGTGCATAAGAGCAATCAAAGGGGAAACAACAACGCATATCCCTTCTTTTGCCAGTGCAGGAACTTGAAAACAGATGGATTTTCCGCCTCCCGTAGGCAATAGGCCGAGGGTATCGTAACCGTCCAAAACACTTTGGATAATATCTTCCTGTACGTCTCTAAAAGAGTCGAAGCCCCAATATTTTTTTAGTATGTTGTGAATAGATGTTTGCACAGATACCAAAAGTACGAAAAAAAGAGGTTTAATTTTTTCTTGTGTCAATAAGTAAAGTGTTTCAAGTCCGCATTTGGAAGCATAGCCCAAGCTAAGGTTCGCAAAATTAAAAAAAGAAAGGAAAGCTACCGATGAAAGAAACGAGAGGGAGGAACGACTGAAAGTGGAGTGAATACAACTTTTCTTGTGGTGGGGATGTTAGTTGTAGTTAGTTTCTATTATCTCTGTTTCAGTGTGTTCTCTTATAAAGGATAGATTTTTCTATTTTGAGCGTGGAGAGAACACTGCGTTTGCCCCGTTTTTCAAATCTATAAATTTTTCTATTTTTACTCTTTTTATTACTCTATTATTATCATTCCTAGTATAATAGGACGCTATAACAAACGAAATCATACTTGAATCTATATATCTCTCGGGTAATTTATAAGTAAAAATAGAATCAAAATAGGTGAGAGTATCTCGATTGAGAACTAATTCAATGCTATCAAATTTACCCAAAGAAACATACAGTTTAATTGTATCATCTTTAATTGTATCAATATCAGGTTGAATTCTAGCAAAATAACTTCTATATATATTGATTTCTCCATTGTCTTGGTAATAAACAAAGTCATTTAAGAGTAATTTGTTTGAATTTTTTCCACTACCGTGAATATAAGTTTTACTAACTCTTTTTTTATTAGACCTATAGTCGTAAAAATTAATAGTACCATAGTGTTTGTTATTCACTAAAATACCTTTTTCTACTAACTTTTGGTCAGGAGTTATTATAGAATAAGAGCCTGTAATATTATTATTAACAACTGTGTAAAAGCCAATAGAGTCATTATTATCATTATATATAGCAATCCTCCGAATATAGTCTTTGTTTTCTTTTTCTTTCTGTTTAGTTTGCTCATTACAAGATGTGAAAGCAATGAGTGATGATACTAATACACTAAAGGAAAAAAATTAAATTTCATAAACAAAAGTTATTTTACAATATTTGCTCCAGGATTAAATTCGGGATAATATATAAACTTCCTCTAACATTTCCCCACAATAGCATCTAATACAAAACTTGATATGTGTAAATTTTCGTTCAATCGTTTGTTTTTATAAAGATAGTAAAAGTATTTGATTTTTCTTGTTTAATGAATACTAAAATTCACTTTCTATCCGATAATTTCGCTTGCGTTAGGGATAGAAGTGGCATCCTTTTGGGTTGTTGCATATATGCAACCCAAAAGATATAACGGATAGCCCGACCATTACAGCGTTAAAAAGTAGTGGAGTGCAACGAAACTGCTTTTTTATGCTGTAATGGGAACGCCCAAATGATACCATTTAAACATTGAAACGAGCCTAATAAAGCGTTTTTATTTTCCTTATCCATCTTCATAAAATATTTCCATAGCTACGGCTATGCAAATATTTTATTCATTGTCTAAGAAAACTAAAACTCTCTTTCTTTCGGCTCGTTTCAAAATTAAAAAGGTATAATTACACAAGATTTGAACCTTTTACTTTTATGCTTGTAGGAAGAGGAAAAGAAGTTGAATAATGACGATGCAAAAAGTATATATATTGTTGTTTTTGGTGCTGAAGGTTGCGTTTTTGTATGCTCAACCTCCTGTGGTTTCCGCCGAAAGTAAAAAAAAAGATAAGGGCTCATTTGAAGAGTATTACCAAGCGTATTTGAATAAGAAAGTGAAAGATGCGGATGCGTTTTATTATCTGCAAAAGGCTTTTGAGGTGTATCCGGATAATGTGGAATTGTACGATGATTTTATGGATTATTATGCGATGAATGATAATGTGCAGGGGCGACGTAAATTTTCTAAAGAACTGTCTAAGAGCAATGTAATTCCCGATTATGTGTTGGAATATAACTACAACGTGTTGGTTTCGTTGCCCGAAGGTGCGGTGCTGTTTACCAATGGTTTTGACGATACCTATCCGATTTGGGTATTGCAAGATGTGCAGAAGGTGCGACCGGATATAAAGGTGGTTAAGATAAGCTATTTGAACGACACGGTATATCGTAAAAAAGTACTGAATGGATTGGGACTTTCGTATGATGCTGATTTAAACGGCATAAAATTGGTAAAGAACATTTTAGAAAGCAATCCGGACAAGCCGTTGTATTTACCTTTTACCGTGGATAAGCGATTGATACAAGCTCTGTATCCGAATTTGTATCCCGTAGGTTTGGTGTTTAAGTTTTCTAAAATACCGGTAAATAACTTGCCCGAAACGCAAAGGGTGTGGGAAAAGAATTTTAAGAAAGCAACATTATTGCAAGTCGAAAAGCCTAAAAGACAAAGAGCATTTCAGGTGAATTATTTGATTCCGTTGGTTAAT
>JALTUD010000686.1 GCA_027047735.1 Flavobacteriales bacterium
GTCTAAGAAAACTAAATTCCATTTTCTTTGCACTTCCCTGACCCGCGTTAGGGATAGGAACGGCATCCTTTTGCCCTCCCTCCTTTTGGAGGGCAAAAGATATAGTGGATAGCCCGACCCTTGTGTGCAAAAGAAACGTTTCGCGAGAGCGATATGTTTCTTTTGCACACAAGGGGAACGCCCAAACCTTACAAAGTACTTTTATAATAGGTTGAGCAAAATATTCCTGTTGACACTCCTAAGTTTAAGGATTCGGCTCTTTTTGCTCCGGGTATTGTTGTTTTGTGCGTTATCAAGGGGATTAATTCTTTGGAAATTCCGTGAGATTCGCTTCCCATTAGTATGATGCAAGGGGTATTGAACGTGGTTGAGTAGATGGATGTTCCTTCTAATAATGCTCCGTAAACGGGAAGGGAGGTGTTTTGTAGCAATTTGGATAGAGGGCGATAGAATACGTTAACTCGAAACAGAGAGCCCATGGTGGACATAACTACTTTTGAATTGTAACAATCGACACTGTTTTCGGAGCATATAACGGTATCGATTCCGAACCAATCTGCCGTACGGATTATCGTTCCTAAGTTGCCGGGGTCATTGACTCCGTCTATTGCTAATATGGTTTTGTCAAAGGTGATTTCTTGCGGTAACGACGGGATTTCTGCTAAAGCCAGTACTTGATTGGGGGTAGAAAGGTGTGTTATTTTTTGTAGTTCTTTTTCTGTAACGGGGGTTGATTTATCGAATTGGAGTGAGGTTTCTTCCAGTGAAAATATCTTTCGTACTTTGTAATTTGACTGTAATAGTTCTCGCACGTTTTTTATTCCTTCGACTACAAAAAGTCCGTTTTCTCTTCTTTTTGATTTGCGTTTTAAAGAATTAATTAGTTTTATGTCTGATTTTGTAAGCACCTTTGTTATTTTTACACCAAAGTTAAGCATTTCGTATCGTTTTGAGTAAAGTAGATTTAAAATACATTTCATTTTCCCGTTTTGGCAAGGCAGTTTATTTGGTTGCGTTTTTGCTTGTGCTTTTATTTTTACAAGCTTGCAGTATAACAAAATATGTTCCTGAAGGGGAGTATTTGTTGGATAAAACGTCTATAAAAATTGAAGATGATTCTACGCTGATTACCCTGAAACATGATAATTTAGACCTTGAGGAAATGCAAAGTGTTCTCAAGCAAAAACCGAATAGAAAGGTTTTGGGGAGCATACGTTTTTACCTTTGGTTGTATAACTTATCCAATCAAAAACGTATAGATAAACGAAAGAAGATTAAAGAAATAAAAGCAGAAAAGAAAAATCGAAAGATTGATAAGAGAAATACGAGAACAAAACAAAAAGTAGAACAAAAAAACGAGAGAAGAAAAGAGAAAGCACAAAAGAAAGGTAAAGAATTTATTCCGGTAACTTTTCATCCGTTGCCTCATGTAGAGCCGAAACTTACTACGGGTGAACGATTAAGAGAGTCGGGAGAAGCACCTGTAATTTTGGATTCGCTAAAGGCAATGGTTTCTGCCAAACAACTTAGTATATATTTGATAAATAAAGGCTATTTTAATAATCATGTTCGATTTACGGTGAAGTATTATCCCGATACCGTTGTTGTAAATGGAAAAACAAAAATAAAACACAAGCGAAAAGCAGGCAGAGCTGAAATTAACTATCAGATTCAATTGGGAAAACCCTATCGGATTAATCAAATTACCTATACTATTCCCGATTCGGAATTATTGTTTTATGTGGACTCTATAAAACCGCAATCATTATTAAAGCCGGGAGATATTTATGATTCTGATAAATTGGGAAAAGAAAGAGAAAGAATTACTGATTTTTTATTGAACAGCGGGTATAAATTTTTTAACAAAGAGTTTATCTTTTTTAAAGTGGATAGCAATTTACACGCTCATAAGGTAAACATAGAAATGGGGATTCAAAATTATAAAGAAAAAGACCCTGTTTACGATACTATAATAGAAAGAAAGCATACGCAGTACAATATCATGAAAATTGAAATCTACCCCGATTATTCAATAAAAGCAAAGCCTTATGAGTATAAAGATACGCTTATCGTAAATAACGATATTAAAATTATATCGCGTCATCGTCCTGATTTTAATATTGACTTATTGCTACGTTCCATAAAATTTTCCGTTGGCGATTTGTATAGGAAAGATAAAGTAGTTGCTACTTACAAAACCTACTCTTCGTTAGGTGTTTTTCGTTCAACTTCTATCGTTTTTGATACGCTAAATAATGGATGCAACGACCTAGTAGCCAAAATAAAATTACAACCGACGAAGATGCAAACTTTTACCATTGCCACAGACGGAACACATCGAAATGGTTTGCTGGGAATACAAGGAAGACTGGCTTATACCAATCGAAATGTTTTCAGAGGAGCTGAAAAACTGCAAATCAGCTTAAACGGAGGGTTAGAGATGCAACGTCTTTTGGTTGAAGAAGATGCCAACAACACAATCGAAGATGCAACAAATATCAGCAATACTTTTAATACGCTCACATTCGGACCGCGAATCAGTTTATTATTTCCTACATTCTTGTTTTTTCATAAATACTTTCCTTACGCCAACAACCCTAAGACCGAATTGGTAGGAGTTGTAAATTACCAAAGGCGACCCGATTTTACCCGTAACAAACAGAATTTTTCTTTTGGGTACGTGTGGCATGAGAAAAAACCAATAACCTACCGTTTTACACCTTTTAATATCAACGCCATTAAAATAGATAAATCTCTTGCTTTTGAGCAAAAGATACAACAACTCAATGACCGGCTTTTAGCTTCCAGTTATCAAGACCACATCATTGCCAGTAGTTTGTTTTCAATCACATACAACGGCGAAAAAACAGGGAAAAAGAGAAATTATATTTATTCTAAAACCGCTTTGGAAACAGCCGGAAATTCATTAAGGGCATTTTATTCGTTAACGAATCAACCGATTAATGAACAAGGGTATTATGAATTTTTAGGCATTCGCTTTGCTCAATTTGTAAAACTATCTTCAGATTTCAGATATTATAACAATATCACAAGAAAAGTACGCGTAGTTTCAAGAATAGCAGGAGGATTAGGAATCCCTCTCCAAAATCTAAAAGAAGCACTCCCTTTTGAAAAGAGTTTTTATAGCGGGGGAGCAAACGGAATCAGAGCATGGAAGGCAAGAACATTAGGCCCGGGTTCTTATTACGATTCTACAAAAAGTTTCGATAAAATAGGCGATATACAAATGGAAGGAAACCTGGAATTAAGGTTCCCGATTTCCGGATGGATAGAAGGAGCTACATTCTTAGATGCCGGAAATATTTGGTTATTGCATGAAGATTCACTACGTCCGGGAGCAAAATT
>JALTUD010000687.1 GCA_027047735.1 Flavobacteriales bacterium
ACTAATACCATTTAAACATTGAAACGAGCCTAATAAAGCGTTTTTATTTTCCTTATCCATCTTCATAAAATATTTCCATAGCTACGGCTATGCAAATATTTTATTCATCGTCTAAGAAAACTAAAACTCACTTTCTTTCGGCTCCTTTTCAATTTTCAAATGGTATAAAACATAAAGATTTACAGAAGCAGATGCACGAGGAAAAGCATTAGAAATTTCTAAAGAAGGGAGTGTCATTTTAATTTGACATTTCCTTCCTCTTTCTTTTTTGGGAGAAAAGACTAAACACTAATCCCCATAACGCAAACATCATCTATTTGTTCGTACTCATCTTTTATCCAACGAGCAAATTCTTCTTTTATTGCTTGCTCTTGTTGTTGTATAGGTAAATCTTGAATGGTCAACAAGAAACGTTTAAAGGCTTTATACATATATTTCTTTCCTTTTTCACCACCGAATTGGTCAGGGAAGCCGTCTGAGAACAGGTAGATTGTATCTCCTTTTTCTAATTGCACAACGATATTTTCAAATGGAATTTTCCTGTCTGATTTACCAATGGGTCTTCTTGTAGCTTTTATTTCTTTTAATTTTCCTAAGTCTTTTGTCGGGATTGGCTCCCCTTCGGGAGACGTTAAAGGTTTGTCCTCTTTTCTTACAATATAAGCGGAGTTGTTTGCTCCCGCATATTCTAAAATTAACGTGTCTTTATCTAAACAGCAGAGTGCGGCATCCATACCATCATTGATGCTTTTTTGTTCGTGCTTGGCAAACGATTCAACTACAAAATCAGCTAGTTTTTCTAATATATCTGATGGATGAATGAGTTTGTACTCATTCACGGCACGGTTCAGACCACTAAAACCAATCATACTTACAAATGCCCCGGGTACACCATGACCGGTACAATCTACCACAGCAAAGAGCATCTTATTTTCAACGCGTTTCATCCAATAAAAATCACCGCTAACAACATCTTTTGGGTTGAAAAAGACAAAGCTGTTAGGCATCAAGTAACGCATCTTGCTGTCAGGAAGCATGGCATCTTGTATTCTTTTGGCGTAGTTTATACTATCCATTATTTCTTCGTTTTTCTCCTCGATGACTTTATTCTTCTTTGTGATTTGTATATTGGCACTCCTGATTTTCAGATAGGAAACTATTCCCGCAATCACGATGGCTATACAAATGGAATAAAACCACCACGTTTGCCAAAAAGGAGGGAGAATGGTAAAGGAGAAACGTTTTGGGTTTTTATTCCACACACCTTCGTTGTTACAAGATTTTACTAAAAAAGTATATTTACCCGGAGGCAAATTCCCGTAAATGGCAGTTCGTGATGTACCTTTGTTTACCCAGTCTTTATCAAACCCTTCGAGTTTGCATTGATACTCCACTCCTTGCGGAAATTTATGGCAAATTCCGATATAATCAAAGGTGAGGTAATTTTGTGTGTATTCCAGTTCCAATTGAACCGGAAATCCGTTTTTATCTAAGCTATCGCTGTATTCATTCCAGTCAGTAGGTTGTGAAAATAAACGTATATCTGTGATAGAGGTGATACTTTCTACATAATTTGGATAATCCTCATCCGGATTGTATTCAAACAAGCCTCTATCCGATCCAAACCACATGTGATTGTTGGGGCTAACGGCAATGGCGTTGTTGTTTAATGTTCCGATATTGCAACTTCTTTTTTCATCATAGTGCTTAATTTGGACAATTTCTTCCTCTTTTATCGAGATACGATCTATACCGTCTATTTTACCTGCCCAAAGTATTCCGTTATGGTCAAATTGAAGTGAATAAATGGTGTTGTTTTTTAACGTGTCTTTTTCGTAAACCGCTTTAAATCCACCTTGTTTTGTTTGAAAGAAAATTCCATCGGAATTTCCTATCCATAATCTTCCTTCATGGTCGGTAGTAAGACTTCGTGTTTTTTCAGCGGATAGTGTGTGAACTAATTTTAATTGATTGTCATAAAATTGGTACAATCCCTTTTCCGTACCGAACCAAAGAATGCTGTCTTTTGTTCTTAAAATAGAGAAGATTCCTATTCTATCAGGAAAACCTAAAGAGTCGTTGACGTAAATGATTTCTTCATTTCTTAACTCTGCAACTCCAGATACTGAACTGCCTAATAAAATTGAATTTGTTAGAGGGTCTATGTAGATGAATTGTCCTGCAAATCTGTTTTTCTTTGTCGTTATGTTATGATATTGATTATTGTCTTCTTCTAATAAATTTACACCATCATCGCTTAATGCAAAGATTTTCCTTTTATATTGAGCAATAGCTTTAATTTCATCTTTAGTTGTGTGATTTAATTTATATGTTTTTATCTCATTATTATTATTGATGTTTATAGTTCCTTTTGAAGTACCCAGCCATTTAGAAGTATCATTTTCAATAAGAATTCCTCTTATAATTTCTGATTCTAAGCCAAACGATTTATCATATTTTATAAAACATTCAGATACTAGTTTTGAAACACCTAACTTTTTTAATGTTATCCAAATATTCCCTTCTCTATCCTCAAAAACTTTCCATGCATCATCGGAAGCAAGTCCGTTTTTACCGGTGTAATATGTTTTATGACCTTTGGGAGTTATTTTTTGAACACCTAATTTACTGGTTATCCAAATATTTTCATTTCTATCTTTTATTGCATTGTAATAATAGTTGTGTTTTTGTTTTTCTATAAGTTGTATTGTATCTTCTGAGATACTGTAAATACCTTGGTATGTAAGTGCCCAAGTTATTGAATCATTGATTGGAAATGTGCTAAATGTGTAATTGAAAAGATGATTATTGCTTAAATGCTTAACCGTTTTATCTTTTTTTAGCAGAAAAATCCCTTTCCCCATTGTAGAACACCAAAGTGTTCCATTGTTGTCCTCTCGAATATGAATAACAATTGCCTTATTTAATAGGGTATCACTTGTTTGAACGGGGTATATAGTATCTCCTTTTAATTCGCAAATTCCTTTACCTGTTGCCAATAGTGTTTTTTGTTCTTTAGTCTTAAATACCATATAAGTCCTTCTTTCGGCTAAAGAGTCTATAAATGATGGAGTGTAAATAATATTATTAAGGTAAATATTCACCCCGTTATTTGTTGAAATTAAAATACTGTCATTATCGTAAAGTAAATCATATACAACATTGTCTGCAAGCCCATCAGTTTTACTCAATGTTCGAATATTGATGCCGTCCAATATGTTAATTCCGCCATCGTTTGTTCCAATCCAAATTTCTCCATTGGGAAGTTGGGTAATACCTAAAACAGAGTTTTTAGATAAACCGTTTTCCTCTTTATAATTATAAAAGCTATACTGCTGAGCAGTATAGCTTTTATAAAAAAATATAAAAAATAGTATTACGAATAATCGCGTACAGTACATTGATTTATAGCTTTATCAAGCGAATGGTTTTAGTGGTTTCGTCAATTGTTACTTTGGCGAAATAGATACCACTGTTTTTAATGTCTTTGATTTCAATATTTTGATTACCTTCCAAAGTTTGTTGAGCTATTGGAGTTTGAATCAATTTTCCTGTAATATCAAAAATTTGAACGGTTACCTTTGACGCTTTAGGAAGTTGTAATGCTAACGTAGTAAAATCTTCAAAAGGATTCGGGTAAATGTTTTTACTTGTTTTCTCCTGTATTTGTTGAATAGAAGTAATACAAATTACATCCTGTCCTGTTTTATCCAGTATTGAATCCGTCGCTCCAAAATCAAAATCACAACGGTTATACACACCGTCAACAATCTCAAAATGGTAAGAACTTTGTAAATCCAATCCCGGAATATCTACCCAAATGGTATAACTTCCATCTTCCAAATTTTGTAAGGTATAATTTCCGTTTTCATCAGTTTGGGTTGAAATAATTGGAACTACAGAAGGATCTCTTTCAATAATTATATCAATTCCCGGAATCGGGTCATCGCTACCTTCTTTCAATGTATTCACATAGCCCACATATCCTTGTAGTTGGTTAGGGGTGTAGTTGGTCTGCGGGGTGTGGTGTTTGATGAATATATCCACACCCACTGTGCTATCATTTACCGTTGTAGTATCATCAATAGTGGTTAATAGCGTTACGGGCGGGCAAGTGTCGCAAACCATCCATGTTACGTGTTGAACTGTATCTGAAGAATAATAGGTTGTGTACATTCCACTATAAATTAAAGAATCCGGTCTAGCTGCAATACGGTACATACCAAATGGAATATCTGTAAAAGTATAAGTTCCATTTGTAGCAATATCTGCACTATCCAAAATATCATCTCGTATAAAATTACCATGTTCTCTGTATAATAATACTTTTCCACTTGTTATTGGAGTTGTACTTGAAATATCGTCATATACAGTTCCCTTAATGCTACCTACTTTTGTTGGTAATACATACCAGCCAAATTGAACATAGTTACCACTTGTATCAGTATTTATTTGCATTAACAAATTACTGGCAAAGGTATTATTTCTAATAAAGTAATGTCTTTTATGCATTGAGTGTGGAGAGAGTCCGCTAGGATATAATTGAGTAGGCATCAAATCCGTATAATCCTGAGTAGAATTATTAAATAGATAAATAGAGTCATATACGTCATATGTTGCAACTCCCAGTAAGACGTCATTATATGTATCTAATGGGGTTATTAGAGTTCCCCAACCCGGAACTTCCATATCAATATTCATTTGATGTCTAAGTTTTGCATGTTTAATTGTTCCAAGTATATTTAAATCAAAAAAAGTTTCTTGAATTGTTGTATCTACATATGTAGCACCATAATTAACGTTAAATGGTACAATTAATTCATCATCAATAAAATTAATTGTTGTGTCATCAAAAATAAGTAAAGGACTATTTGCCGGCGATTTAAGTGCAAAGGCTCCAATATTATGTAATCCGCCAGTATCTACTTTAAAAAAGGACCATAATGAATCTGCAGATGGTAACGGAGAACGAACATAGGTAACCATTGTCGCTTCCGGGAAATACTGATGAATTGGCTGTCCTGCCAAATTTTGTACTTCAGGATTGTCTGGAGAAATTGATCTTAAAGCAAATGTGTCCTTTATTGTTTGTATAGGGAATGAGTTAGAGTAATCCCAAGTCATATTTGCACCGTATTGTGGGGCTAATATATGGTTATGTGCCGAGTCAGTACTCCACACCTGTCTTATTTCTGTATTTACTACAGGAAGATAAACTCCCGATACTGTCGGTTGTGCGAAAACCTTTTGTGTGAATACTAAGCTTAGTAAGACCAACGAGGATAGTAAATATTTTTTCATAATCTTATGTTTTATAATTCAAACCAAATATATGTTATTTTTTGTGATATTCAAATTTATTGAAACAAAAAAGAGGAGATTGTTGAAATCTCCTCTTCCTCATTTATTTTTTGTGTGTAAAAGTTTATTTTACTACAAGCATACTCGTTTTTTCGTTAATGCGTACGATGTAATTACCTGCAGGTAAATGAGCAACATTTATTGTGTTGTTTCCTGCATAAATTGGTTGTGATAGAACAACACTTCCCAACATATTTACTATTGATAATGAAGCATTGTTGTCAAGAACAATTGTTAATACTCCACTTCCAACAGGATTTGGATATATTTTGAAAATAGAGTTGTTTTCTTCTATTCCTGTAGATGATGAAGCTAAAGTTATATCGTTAGCATCTCTTGGGTACATTTTGAAGTTTCCAAAGGCGTAAGCTACTATCCCTGTAACGTTGTATGCCGTACCGATTGCCGGTGTGTAAGAAAATAAGAAATCATCAACATGTGTATCACCTGAACCGTCGTTTATTGTCCATTCATTATGATTAGCTGTGTTTGGTAGTTGTGAGCAAGTTGCATTTTGTACTTGACAAAGTACATTTTCGTACATTTCACTTGCAACATCTGCAGTTGTAATTACAACCGGTGAAACATCGTTATAGCTACTTACAACTACAACTGAATCTACATACCCTAATTGAGTAGAGTTGTAATACTCAGCTACTGTTCCGATAACCATTAAAGAATCTCCTCTTTGTATGGTATGGTTACCGTCAAAAACGTAAATTCCATTCCATGCTCCTATACCGTCTTGCAGATAGTATCCTTTTTGTGTGCTATTTTGAAAAACCACAGCGGTTACAATTCCATATGTTTTAACGATGCTGTCTTTTAATGGAGAATCTCCGGAAGCATCTGTTGTGTATTGGATGTCGTAAATGGTGTGAGGTGTAGCACTTGTAGAGTTTCCTCCACCATTGCCACCTCCATTGTTTCCTCCGGACGTTCCTGCTTCTGCAACCAAGATGTTATCAACTTCCCATGTTGAACCATCTGAACTTGAACCGGTATATCTGAAAGCAATATATACAGATGAACTTGATTGATACGAACTTAAATCTATTTCACCTGAGTTTGTCCATCCACCCCAGGCAGTTGCATCAGTATCTAAGGTTGCACTTGCAGTAACATCTGTCCATGTGGCAGTTGAAGGTGCACTTGTCCCATCGTAATCTGTTGATACTTTTATTTCCAGTGCAGGTCCTGCAAATTTCATTTTGTTGTCAAAAGATACGACTGATGATGTAGCTGATGTTAAATCAATAGCAGGTGAAATAAGCCAAGCTTCTGCGGCTACGTTTGTGCTATTATAGTTTGATATTTTAGCAAATTTTTCAACGGGTGTTCCATATGTTGCTAATTTCCAATTTGTTGTATCCACTACTACTTGAGTTGTCCATCCTCCGGATACTAAACTTGAATCTTCAAAGTCTTTTGTTAGATAAGTTTGAGCGTTCATTCCTGCCCAACTCATTAAACCTAATCCTAGTACGTAAAGTTTTTTCATAATTAATTTATTTGGTTGTTTTTCTTGGTTTCTATTTATTTTGCGTTAGGGATTGTATCCCTAACACAGTTAATCTAAGCACAATAAAATATTTTTAGTATCCTTACCCTTCTTTGCAATTATCTCAACTGCGTTAGGGATAGGAACGGCATCCTTTTGGTTTGTTTGCTTTATGCAAACCAAAAGATATAGTGGATAGCCCGACCCTAATTTACTAAACAAACTTTTCGCGAGAGCGATATGTTTGTTTAGTAAATTAGGGGAACGCCCTAACTATTATTATTGGCTTATAACTACATTATCTATTTTAAACATACTAAATGAATTATTTGCCATGCTTGCTTTAAAGGCTACTGCATAAGTTCCTGTGTAGTTCGCCCCTAATACTGTGCTTAAATTGATATTACCCGAAGGTACAAATACGTTTGCTCCTGTACCGGAGTTGGCTAAGGTTGCAGAAATATTTGTCCATGTTGCATCGCTATAATTGCTTCCGTCAAAATCCGTTGAAACCATTACGCCTAGTGTGCTGGTTAGCATGTTTTGTTGTGCACTGGAAAAGCTAAGCACGTCATTTCCACCTGATTGTATGATTGGGGTTGTCATCCACATTTCTTGAGTTCCTGATGTGCTACCTGTTGCAGAGGCATAGTGGTCACCTGCATTATCTCCAATAATCCAACGATGACTTCCTGAAATTATCCCTGTATTCCAACAGTTAGCGTTTACTTCTGCTCCGACGCTGAACGAGGTGAAATCTTCATTTATACCGTTTAAAGGAGAGCAGTTGTTTCCACCTCCTCCGCTACAACGCGTTCCGTTCATGTCCAATTCATTTGGATTTCTGATGAATATTTGTACATCAGAACCAAATACTCCGACTACTCCGATTAATTTCCCGTTACCGTTTGGTATTACCTCTCCTGCAAAATTCGCATATCCGCTGGTTCTGACTAAAACCATATTTTGGTTACAATCTACAAGGGTATGATTTACACTGTATTTATTGGCTGCATCTGCCCATGTTGTTCCGAGTTCTGCGGCGTCAAATTCTACACTGTTTAATTCAATTAACTGAGATTGCATAGCTCCTGTTACTTGGTCAAGCGATACAGGAGTTGGTATAACCGGAACATTGTTTTCTAAGATTACTATGTTACGAATTGGGTCTAAACCATCTATGGATAACATCCCATTGTAGTCAGTTAATGTTCCTCCTTTTAGTTGTACTCTTATAGAGTCTCCTATTGATAAACTGGTTGAACCTGTAAACCGTAGTTTGATAGCTCCGGTATTATCTTTTATGTATGCTTCTTTGTAAAAGTTTCCTGTACTTTGGTCAGTAGTTACCGTACAATAAATGGTCATTTCTTCATTGAAAGTTGTATCTGTTCCAGGATACATACTTTTTACTTCCTGAATGGTTTTGATGCTTCCTACCGGAATTTCTTTAATTGGCGGTGAATCGTATTTCTTCTCGCATGATGATAATCCTAATACTATTCCTGCTGCGGCGATTAATAATCCTATTCTTTTCATTTTATTGTTGTATAATGTCTGTTGTTATAACTCTTTTTAATTCTTTGGGTTGTCTGTGATTTTTTTTAAAAAAGATATGATGCCATTACAAAGTAATTTCTTCCGTACATATATCCGTATTTCGGTGGAAATTTATTGATGTTTTGTGAGTCATATCTCAATTGTTCGTATCCACCGGTTTTAAAGTTTTGATTGTTAGTAACGTTGTTTACTATGATGTTAATACGAAGAATAGTATTCTTTTTATGAAATTTGTGTGATTTTCCTAAATAAACATTGATGCTTGAACCGTTGTCT
The DNA here is from genome assembly GCA_027047735.1 of Flavobacteriales bacterium. GTDB lineage: Bacteria > Bacteroidota > Bacteroidia > Flavobacteriales_D > Parvicellaceae > S010-51. The sequence continues at coordinate 8,699 of JALTUD010000687.1, forward strand.
AGTTTTTCCTGATCTATTATTTGGTGTACTTGCGGGTCTCCTTTCACAAATCCGTCAAGAGCTTCTGCTGTTCTTCTGTCAGGATTCGGAGAAAGATATATGTCAGCAAAATAGTTGTAATTTGCTCCGATGTACCAATATTTTGGAGAGTTATATTTCAAACCGATGGAAGCTGCTGTTTCCGGCATTCCTCCGATGTGGTAATTTTTCAGGTAAACTACTTTGTCTTTTGCTAAAAGTTCACTGGAGTTGTTTACGGTAACGGTTGCTAAAGGTCGTGAGGTGTATAAATATTGAGCTTTTGTAAAAGCTGCGGTTACATTCCATGCTGTGGCTACGGTTGCGTCTAATCCAAACTCTACCCCTTTATAAGATTGGTCGACATTTGTCATCGCATAGTTAACATACGATTGATAAACATCGTGATAAAAACTTCTTGACCACACTTGGTCATTAATTTGTGTGTAGAAACCTGTCGCTCTAACTTTTAATTTCGGATATCGAATAACGTAGTTGAAGTCTCCTGATAAAATCTTAGTGTTTTTTAAGTTGTCAATAACTTGCCCTCTTGTTCTGGGTGATATAAACGAAGCTTTAGAATAAGGAGCTCTCGTTGCATTTTCTCCATTAACATGGATGTAGTGTCGTCCGTTTATTTTGTAGGTAACACCTCCTTTTAAAGCGTAATTAGTAAAGTTTTGTTTTGCTGAATTTCCTTTAGAAGTTTTAGGAAATCTTCCGTTTTGCATTAGTCCTTCTCTCCAAAAAGTAGTATGCGATAATTGTAAAGCTACATAAGAATCAATTTTCTTTCCTTTTCTATCCAATTGTCCAAAAGAGCTGGCTTTATTTACATGGATGTTATAATCGTATCCAAATTTATCCCCTTCATGCACTAATTTGTTCGGTGTTGATAAATCGTTTTGAGCAATGCTTGGGTCAGGGAAATTTCTTTCTGCAAATTTATTCACATCTACCCAAAAATCAGCACCCATCAAGTCTTTTAATATTTTATAATTATGACTTTTATAGAGTTGTCCATTTGCTCCTGCTGTTAAGTAAAGTTTATCAGAGATTTCTTTTTGATAGTTTAAGTTAATTCCATATTGTCTCGGGTCAACTCTGTAATCTTCTACAATGTATTCTGCTCTCATTCCTTGTACCGATTGCCCGCTTCCGTTGGCGTTTTGAATAGTACTTAGATTTTTAGAATTAGCTAAATACATATAGTCCCAGTTAATTTGACTGGTGTTGTAATCGTTTTTCCATGCTTGTTCCAATGCTGAAGCTCCATCTATGTCTCCTTTTGAGAGAAGGTAGCTTGGTCGATATTTATAATAATCCGGCTTAGGATATTTTGCGTTATACCAATTTAAGTTGGTATTTGATGTTTTACCTACTATGGCATAAACACTGGTTGTTAATTTTGACTTACTGTTAATTTTCCAATCGTCTGTAAGTAAAAAATAAGGTTTATGGTTGTTCCTTACTCTGGCATTTCTTTTCTCTCTTGTTCCTTTATCGTCAACTGTTTGGTATCCCCAGTAAGGATTGTAATAATTATTCCCTGTCAAATCATATACTTCTTGAACCGAAATCCCCCTTCTAGCCTGAACCGTAGGTGCACCTAATACAGAAAAATTTAATTCATGATGTTTGTTGATTTTCTTTCCGACAGAAGCAAAGTAAGAAATTCCACTGTAATAAGTACCTTCTACATAGCCTTCTTTTGCCCATCTATGTGAAAGAGATCCCGAGAACGACCAACCTTTTTTTGTAACTCCGGAGTTATAGGTGTACATTAATCTGTTTCTATAAGAACGATTGGTAACGGCGTAAGATAATCGATTACCGGCTCTTTTAGTAGAAGCTCTTAAATCAACATAAGATGCTCCACCAATCCCTCCAAATAG
>JALTUD010000688.1 GCA_027047735.1 Flavobacteriales bacterium
TTTCTTTATAATTATACCCTTCAGAATCTCGCAACAATAAAATAGAACGTTGTAAATCAGGAAGAGTATTTAAGGCAACATCAATCAAATCTTTCAATTCATATCGACTCCCTCCGAAGGTAGTGTCAGCAAATTTAAAATCATCAGAATGTTCTGTTTTTCTCTTTCTCGATTCGTTAATTAGTAAACGATGAGCCACTGTAAACACCCACGACTTAGCTTTTTCAGCCTCAACTTTCTTACGATTCCCCCACAATTTCTCAAACGTTTCTTGCACAATATCCTTAGCCAAAGCCTCATCTTTTGTCCACCTGAAAGCATAACGAAAAACACGTTCCGAATATTTGTCAATGGCGATATTATACTCTTTTCTATTCAAAATATGAAAATAAATTTGACACTTGCTATAAATAAAACAAATAAAAGTACAAAAAGTTACACCGCTATAAAAATAAAATCGTTAAAAAGTTTTTGGGCGTTCCCATTACGGCATAAAAAAGTAGTTCCGTTATCACTACACCACTTTTCAACGCCGTAATGGTCGGGCTATCCACTATATCTTTTGCCCTCCAAAAGGAGGGAGGGCAAAAGGATGCCGTTCCTATCCCTAACGCAGAAAAATAAAGAGAACACAATATCAAATGTTTAAAATCTTAATAATTTGTTAACAATTAAAAAGGGATAAAAACAGAAATGTTTATAAATGATAAAATGATTTATATATTTGTAGTACAAAACTGAACTTGTCTAATTGATAGATTATTGAAATTAGATGTTTATTCTTCAGACACAAGTTCATTAACAAAGAAAATATTATGAGTAAATTTGACAGAATTAAGCGTTTGTTCGATGTGCCTTACTTTCAGTTGGAAGAGTATCCGCAAGAAGCAGCATTGGTATCGAAGGTAAATGGAAAATGGATTAAAACCTCAACACAAGAATATATCAATCAAGCCAACCAAATGAGTAGAGGTTTGATAGAGTTAGGAGTAAAGCCCGGTGATAAAATTGCCGTTATATCCAACAATAGAACAGAGTGGAACATCATAGATATAGGAATTCTTCAAATCGGAGCAGCCAATGTACCGGTTTATCCAACCATAACAGCTGAAGATTACGCTTATATATTTAATGATGCCGGAGTCAAATTCTGCTTTACCTCTAGTAAAGACCTTTACGATAAAGCCGCTTCTATTATTGACAAAGTACCTACGCTCGAGAAAATATTTACCATAGAAAATATTCCCGGAACGAGTAGTTGGAAAGAGGTATTGGATTTAGGTAAGGATGAAACGCATCAAGCAGAAGTTGATAAACGAAAAAAGAATATTTCCGAATTGGATTTGGCAACACTTATCTACACTTCCGGAACAACAGGAAAACCTAAAGGAGTAATGTTGAGTCATCGTAACTTAGTCGAAAATGCTAAGGGAAGTCGCCCAAGATTACCGGTTGGAAAAGACAATGTTGCCCTTTCTTTTTTACCGCTGTGTCACGTATATGAGCGAATGCTTATTTATATGTATCAAATGGCGGGTATTCAAATTTATTATGCGGAATCAATAGAAGCTTTGGTTGATAACATCAAAGAATGCAAACCACACGTATTCTCAGCTGTACCTCGTCTTTTAGAAAAAGTACACGACGGAATAATGACAAAAGGCTTAGCAGCAGGTGGTGCAAAAGCAGCTATTTTCAAATGGGCTATGGGCTTAACTGAATCATACCAATATGGGAAACACCCAAGTATTCAACGAAAAATTGCTGATAAATTAGTCTATAGTAAAGTCAGAGAAAAATTAGGTGGTAGAATCCAAGCTATAGCATCGGGTGGAGCAGCTTTGCAACCTAGATTGGCTCGTTTTTTCAATGCAATAGGCGTTCCTGTATTTGAGGGGTATGGACTATCAGAAACATCTCCGGTTATTGCTGTTAATTCTCCTGTAACAGGTGTAAAATTTGGAACTGTCGGTAAAAAATTAGATAATGTAGAATTAAAAATTGCTGAAGATGGCGAGATATTAACAAAAGGACCTTGCTTGATGATGGGCTACTACAAAAGAGAAGATTTAACCAAAGAAGTTATAGATGAACAAGGTTGGTTTCATACGGGAGATATTGGAGAAATAGATAGTGAAGGCTTCTTAAAAATAACCGACCGTAAAAAAGAAATGTTTAAAACTTCCGGAGGTAAGTATGTAGCTCCGCAAGTGGTTGAAAATAAAATAAAAGAATCACCTTTTATTGAACAAATTATAGTGATTGGAGAAGCCAGAAAGCACCCTTCAGCTCTAATTGTCCCTTCTTTCGACCATTTAAAACTTTGGGCTGAACAAAATGGGATTGAGTATAAGTCATTGGATGATTTAGTAAAAAACAAGGCGGTTATTTCAAAAATAATGGATGAAATTGATAAGTACAATGTCAACTTCGGTAAATGGGAACAAGTAAAAAAATTCCGTCTGTTACCTAAAGAATGGACAGTGGAATCGGGAGAATTAACCCCTACATTAAAATTGAAACGAAAAGTGATTCATTTGAATTATCAGGACATTATTGAAGATTTATATAAATAAAATTGGGTATATTCACTCGCGTTAAGAACGGCGTGTTTGAACTCCTTTTGTGTTGCACTTATGCAACACAAAAGAGTGAGTAGTGATAGCCCGACCCCTGTAACAAAAATGAGCGTTTCCAATTTATTTGGGTATGCTCATTTTTGTTACAAGGGGAACGCCCTAAAAAAAATAATTAACAAGCAACCAATTGTCCAACTTTAACGTCTGACTTTTTGGTAACACATAACTATTAACTATGAAAACAATATTTTTTATCGGAGCTATGCTATTGACAGCACTCGGATTTAGTCAAGAAACAAAGGGAGCGAGAACTGTCGAATATACAGTTGATTTAGACCGATTAAAATTTGAAAAGCAAGAACTTGGCATCGAGAAAGATTTATCCAAATTGGAAGGGGTTCAAAAATGTGATGTAGATGCCTTAAATTACAAACTTTATGTAACCGTATTTGAGCCGGAAAAAGATAATAAGTCGATTGATATTGATGATATTAAAATTGTTTTGGCTAATAATGGTGTCGAAATTAAAACATATACTCAAAAAGCTAACTACAATAAATAATTATACCGCCTAAAATGAAAAAAATATATTTCTTATTCGCTTCTGTTTTTGCATTTGTCTCAGGCAATGCTCAAGGAGATTTTTGTGCAGGAGCCGCAACAATTACACCGACCTTAACCAATTGTTCGTGGGTTGCCGGCACGTCAAATAATGCGACACAAACGATGCCCGGTTGTTCGGGTAATGCCGATGATGATGTTTGGT
>JALTUD010000689.1 GCA_027047735.1 Flavobacteriales bacterium
CTAATTGTGATACAGATAGGCTTGAGTCTTTGACCGTTTCGTTTTTTACCTTTTGTTGAGCAATATCAAAAGGGTGTTCAATTTGTTCTTGTTCGTTGTTTGAACATGAGTAAACGAAAAGAGAAACAATAAAAAGAAAAAGTAAATATTTTTTCATGAAGAGATAAAGCTTTGTGTGTTGACTAAAATGTATAGAAATGGGTTAAAAATAAGAAAGCCACACAATGTATTGTGTGGCTTTCTGCCCTGCGGATAGTGAGGGATTCGAACCCCCGTTACCTCTCGGTAAACCAGTTTTCAAGACTGGCGCATTCGACCACTCTGCCAACTATCCTGCTATCTCTATTGATTAGCGAGTGCAAATATAAGTAAATACTTCACACCGGCAAACAAAAAAATAGATTTTTTATAAAAATCATCGAAGACTGTAAGAAATTTTACAAACTCCAATAAGCAATATCTTTAAACTGATTTTTATAAATGCCTTTAATATCAACAAATTCGCCTACATCAGTAAGTAAATTCTTGAAATAATCTTCAGATAAATTAGAGTATTCTTTATGGTTTACAGCTAAAACAACTGCATCATACTTACCGGTAGGTTCTTTTACCAGTTCATATCCGTATTCTTTTTTAAATTCTTCGGGGTCGGCATGAGGGTCTGTGATTTGTACATCACAAGAAAATGATTCAAACTCCTTAATAACATCAATTACCTTAGAGTTTCGGATGTCGCTTACATCTTCCTTAAATGTTGCCCCCATGATTAAAACCCTTGAGTTGATAATACTTTTGCCTTTTGCCAGTATTCTTTTTACACACTGTTTTGCTACATAAAACCCCATTGAGTCATTCACGTATCGACCTGAGTTAATGATTTTTGCATGATAACCTAATTGACGTGCCTTGTGTGTTAGATAATAAGGGTCAACACCAATACAATGACCTCCTACCAAACCGGGGTAGAATTTAAGAAAATTCCATTTGGTTCCTGCTGCTTCCAATACTTCGTAGGTGTTGATACCCATTCTTCCGAAAATAATTGAAAGCTCATTCATTAGAGCAATATTGACGTCTCTTTGTGTATTTTCAATTATTTTGGCAGCTTCTGCTACTTTTATTGTAGAAGCTCTATGAACTCCCGCTTCTACAACTAACTCATACGTTTTTGCTATGTTCTCTAAAGATTCCGGCGTGTCTCCCGAAGCTACTTTTACGATGCTTGCAAGCGTGTGTACCTTGTCGCCCGGGTTTATTCGTTCAGGTGAGTATCCTACGTTAAAATCCTCCTTCCATTTTAGTCCGGAAACTTCTTCTAATACAGGAATGCAGTCTTCCTCCGTACAGCCCGGATAAACAGTTGATTCGTAAACCACATAATCTCCCTTTTTTAATGCTTTTCCAACAGTTGTAGAAGCTCCGATTAAGGGTTTTATGTTGGGGTCTTTACTAGCGTCAATTGGCGTTGGCACAGCAACTACGAAAAAGTTTGCTTCTTTTAATTTTTCACCGCCAGAAGTAAATTCGATATCACATCCCTCAAAGTCTGATGCTTCTAATTCATTGCTTGGATCAATGTTGTTACGCATCATTTCTACGCGTTTTTCATTGATGTCAAAGCCTATTACTTTTATTTTTTTTGCAAATTCCAGAGCGATAGGCAGTCCTACATATCCAAGCCCTACTACGGCTAATTTTGCTTCTTTGTTTACTAATTTATCGTACATATTTATTGAATAAAAAATGCGGAGGTGACAACTCTTCAGTTCTCCCTCAACAAAATGTTTTTTAATATCCTACTTTATCTCTTACTTCGTATATTCGTTCAATGATTTCCACAACTTTTAAGCCTTCTAATGCGTTTGTTGTTGCTCTTGTTCTTCCCTTTAACGTGTCAACTACATTTTCAATTACGTAGTGATGATTGGCTGCAGAACCTTTGTATTGTCCGTAATCATTCGGTGGGTTTGATGGTGGTAGCGTTGGCATTTCGTAATCTTTAATATGGCAATATTCAACTTCGTTCATATATTGTCCTCCAACTTTTACACTTCCTTTGCTTCCGATGATGGTTATACTGCTTTCCAGGTTTTTATCCCAAACAGCTGTTGAATAATTCAATGTTCCCATTCCTCCGTCTATAAAATCAAAGGATACAAATCCTGAATCTTCAAAATCAGTTGAGTTTTGATGTGTAAAATCACCAAATTTACCTTGAATATTTTTGATATCACCAAAAAGCCAATACATAATATCGATGAAATGTGAAAATTGAGTAAACAACGTTCCGCCATCTAAATCTTGTTTACCTTTCCAACCGTCTTTTTTGTAATAGCGTTCGTCTCTGTTCCAATAGCAGTTGACTTGAACCATGAATGGCTCTCCGATGATTTTATTTTCTACAATTTCTTTTAGCCAAACTGATGGTGGAGAATATCTGTTTTGCATCACCGCAAAAACTTGCTTGTGATTTCTTAATGCCTTATAAATAACATTTTCACATTTAGCTTTAGAAAGACCGATTGGTTTTTCTACTACAATATGTTTGTTATTATCCAATGCTTTTACAGCTTGGTCGGAGTGTAACCCGTTTGGTGTACAAATGTTCACTACATCAATCTCGAGATTACTATTTAATAAGTCATCTAATGAATTAAAAAACGGAACGCCTTCAAAGTTTTCTAAGCCTAATTCATCTTTGGGTTTGATGTCGCAAAGAGCAACCAATTCAGATTCTTTATTGTTGGCAATCATAGTCGCATGTCTTTTGCCTATATGCCCACAACCTACAACTGCAAACTTAATTTTATCATTTTCTTTAAATTCCGACATTATTTAATTCTTTTAACGGTATTATTTTCTAATAAATATTCTTGTCCGCTTTCGGAGCAAACAGCTTTGCCATTATCGTCAAAATGAAGACGAATGCCATATTCGCTGACCCAACCGATTTGTTTGGAAGGATTACCTACAACCAATGCGAAGTTCGGCACGTCTTTCGTAACAACCGCACCGGCACCTACGAAGGCAAATTCTCCTATATCATGCCCGCAGACAATGGTCGCATTTGCTCCAATTGACGCTCCTTTTTTTACAGTTGTTTTGAGGTAAGAATCTCGTCTGTTTACAGCACTTCGGGGATTGATTACGTTTGTAAAAACCATTGAAGGGCCTAAAAAAACATCATCTTCGCAGATAACACCTGTATAGATAGATACATTGTTCTGCACCTTTACATTGTTTCCTAATACAACATCAGGTGAAACAACAACATTTTGCCCGATATTACATTTCTCGCCTAAAACACAATTAGGCATAATATGACTAAAGTGCCA
>JALTUD010000690.1 GCA_027047735.1 Flavobacteriales bacterium
AGGTAAAGTTCTTTTTGAACTTTCTTCATCGTAACATCTCTGATATAAGGCAACCCGGAGTAAACAAAAGGTCCTATTTCGTTTGCATATTGTTCTGCTGTACGGTGTATTTCTTGAATTAACGAACCCCTGTTTTTAGAATTAAAAATATCTTTATTCAAAGACAACATCATCAGGTGGAGGTTACCGTCTTTTTTGTAGAGAATATTATTGTAAAAAGGAAGGTTGGTAACAATATTTATAACACTGTCTAATTCTTTTTGATTGTTTGGAAATGCTTTAAAGGCCGGAACAATTTCAAATTTCTTTTTTTTCTTATCTTTTACAATGTAAGAGAAATGAGCTTCGGAAAAAATTGAATCAACAGGATGTCCGTATTGTTGTGGAGACGTACCTTTGAGCGGAACACTTATTTGTTGTAGTTCTTGCCCGAGTTCATACCACTTTTTAAATTTGTCGTAATCGTATAAGTTTTCGTTGGTGGTTGCTATAACAACCGCCAAACCATCTTGACCGAAATCTTTTCTAAATCGGTTGTATTGGATACTTACCGGATCGTTGTCGGGTAATAGTTTAGAAAACTCGTAGAGCATTTCTACTTTCGTGGCAAAGTAGCCCATTATAACCGTAATTACACCTAACAACAGGAGTATGGGGATTCTATTTCGTAAAATTAATCGTGCTATCTTTTGCCACATAAGCTCTTCTGCTTACCTCTTTCTTTTTTAGGTTGAAGTAAGACGAAATAAAAGGTTTATATTTTCTCTTGTACGAATTTGTTCCGTTTTTTGCTTATTCATAAATGAAACCGCATCAAACTTCAAAATTAGTAAATAATAACCAATGCTATTCGTTTTTGATAAAAGAAAGCTTCAAAAAATTTAAAAATGAGTTTTTGCTATTTATTTTTAACTGAGTTATGCAAAGAATTTTTCGTTATCTAAGAAAATTAAAATTCACTTTCTTTCACCTCTTTTCAATATTCAAATGGTACCATTGCTAGAATGCTTTTCGGTACTCATTGTAGCTAAAACTACGCTTACGTGTCCCAAAACTGTGCTAGACCAACACTGATGCATATTTTGACTTTTTTTAATGAAATTACTTTCGGATTTATGGCTAAGAAATATTTAGTAATATTTGTAACCATTATTATTGTTATTAAGTTAAATTTGTAGTTATGACTCTTATTCAAAAATACATATCGATAGACCCAAATGTTAGATTTGGAAAACCTTGTATTAAAAATACTAGAATTAGTGTTTTTGATGTTTTAAATTGGTTGGCTTCAGGAATGACAAAACAAGAAATTTTAGAGGATTTCCCTGAATTGTCAATCGAAGCCATAAATTCTTGTTTATTATTTGCTGCAAATAAAGAACGTCATATTGCTATAGCTTCATGAAAATTCTATTAGATCAAAACATTTCTTTTAGAGTTATTCGTAAATTGGAGTCAAGTTTTGAAGCTGTTCAAGTTAGAGAATTAGGACTTGAAGGGGCTACTGATGTTGAAATTTGGAAATATGCTAAAGAAAGAGGATATACTATCGTTAGTTTTGATGCTGACTTTTATAATTTAAGCGTATTGTACGGAGTTCCTCCAAAAATAATATGGTTGAGAACAGGAAATTTAACCACTTCTCATATAGCAAAAATACTTAATCAACGAAAGAATTTAATTCGTGAGTTCTTATCGATAAATGATTTATCTTGTTTGGAACTAACAAGATAAATTATGTATGCAAAGATTTTTTTATCGTCTAAGAAACTAAATTCCGTTTTCTTTGTACTCACCTGTCACGCGTTAGGGATAGAAACGGCATCCTTTTGTGTTGTTGCGTATATGCAACACAAAAGATATAGTGGATAGCCCGACCATTACGGCGTTATAAAGTAATGTAGTGCAACGAAATTGCTTTTTTATGCCGTAATGGGAACGCCCTAATAATAGCCTTAACTATTTTTTACATAGAAGTTTTAAATTGTAGAAGTGGATGTATTCTTTTTTTTATTAAATTGCCGGTATTATATATTTTCTTGTATGAAAAGAATTGGTTTATTTTTGTTTTTTGCTTGGGGAGTTTTGTTGGGGTTGGCTCAGTCGAATACACATTTTGGAGGGCGTTCTGCGGGTATGGCGTATGCTTCGGTTACGTTGAGCGATGTATGGAGTTCGCATAATAATCAGGCTGGATTGGCGTGGATGAAATCTAAAAAGGTGGGCGTTTATTATCAGAATAAATTTGCTTTAAAGCAGTTGAGTAATGTGGGATTGGCGTATGCTCACCCGATGAAAAAAGGAATTTTTGCGGTGCAATGGAGTCATTTTGGCTATTCGTTGTATCAGGAAAATAAGGTGGGATTGGCGTATGCTCTTTTGTTGAGTGAAAAGTTGTCTTTGGGAGTTCAATTGGATTACTTAAATACTAAGTTGGGAGGGATGTACGGAAGTAAAAATACGTTGGCAGGTGAGGTGGGGTTACAAGCAAAATTATCTTCTGAATTAACTTTGGGTGTGCATATTTATAATCCTACGCGGGCGAAATTGAACGATTATAACCAAGAGGCTGTGCCGACTATTATGCGTTTGGGGTTGGGATATAATTTTTCTAAAAAAGTATTGGTTACATTGGAAACAGAGAAGGATATTGATCATAAACCGGTGTTAAAAGCAGGTGTGGAATATTTGGCTCATAAAAAAATGTATGTTCGTGGTGGTGTGGCTACCGGCCCAACGCTTGCGTCTTTTGGACTGGGGCTGAATATGGAACAGTACAAATTGAACATCGCGACAACTTATCATCAAGTGTTAGGATTTAGCCCCGAACTTTCATTTACCTACACCTTTAAAGGAGGTACTAAAGCACAAAAAGCGGAGTGATTGGTGTAGATAGAACATATAAAGCATTGTTGGAAATAAGGGTTCGTCTTCTTGTGATGATTTCGTTTGTATTAGTGTTTACGATAAGCGGAACAACGCAAAACCAAAAGACATTAGATAAAGAAGCGGAAAAGACTGATGTTATCGAACAACGGCTTCAGCTTTTGGCGGAACAATTGGAAAATAACAATGTCGATTTTACCACTTTGATGGATGTGTTGAGTTCTTATTATGAAAATCCAATAAACTTAAATGGGAAAGATATTAAAGAAGATTTATTGGAATTGCGACTCTTGTCGGAATTTCAAATCAATAACTTGCTGGAGCATATCAAAAAGAACGGAAAACTAATGTCTATTTATGAATTGCAAGCCGTAGATGGATTTGATATTCCCATTATACTTGCTATCAATCCGTTTGTTACCGTAAAATCAGAGTTTTATTCGCC
>JALTUD010000691.1 GCA_027047735.1 Flavobacteriales bacterium
AGTTGATTAACATAAGACCTTATTCTATCAAAATATCAACTAAAAATTCTTCAAGACCATCTGCTTTTTTAATTTTAGTTTTAATTTTTGCTTCTAATATTTCTGAAATATTTACTTTTTCAAAACTACATTCAATGATTATTGGACTTTCCAATTCATTAAAATCATAATAAGTAACAGGATAATCTTTGATATTTAAAAATGAAGCAACTGCATTTAAAACTATTGACTTTCCAGAATCATTTCTTCCAACAATAGAAGTAAAATTGGATAAATGAATTTTTTGAATATTCTTTATTCCTCTATAATTTTCTATTTTTATTTCTTTAATTTTCATAAAACCTTCTCCATTTTAAGTTCCTCCACAACCCCACGCATCAAAACAGGGCAAAGCGGTTTAATGCTATCTTTCAACTGCTCATTTATCTTTTTACGAGTTTCCAAGGTGTGATAAATGGTCACTATGGCTTCTTGTATTTTTATATCGGGGATTGGTAGTTTTACATTGCACATTTCAGCCCAATCAAAAGTTTCTCTTGCACTTCCCCAAGAGTTGAAACGAGCGTAGCGGTCAAACTCCGTTCGTTGAAAAAATAAATACAAATATTCAGGTAATAATTCTTTGGTATTGGTAACTTCAAAAACGGTATAAATTGCTGAAACAATACAATCCTTTTCACTGTTCATTGCCAAAGCAATTTTATCTCCTCTTCTTGAAGTGTCAGCTACATAAACAAACTGACCATTGCGAACAATCTTGTAATTATGAAAACTAACGCCAGTAGTATTTGCTTTTGAATTGATTAAAACTTTTGAAGTTGAAATTCCTTGTAGGAAATCAATTTCTAAATCTGTGTTCCTTTCATTTACCTGTTGGACATAATCCCCAAGCAATTTAGGTTCTTCTGTTTTGATTAAATCTTCAATATAAGTATCACAAATCAACTGTAAATCTTCCAAGCTATTTTCGTATACTTTTTGGTTGTTGAGTATGCCTTTGTATAGTGCTACGTATATTTGTTGTTCGTCAATATCAATATCAGGAATTTGCATATCACAAAGCCTATCCCATTCTAAACCACCTCTTACACTTGAATCGCAATAAGTCCAAGCTTTTCTGTCAAATTCGGGTCTTTGAAATTCCATCATCAAAAACTCAGGCAACAATTCGTTTACATCAATGACTTCAAAAGTTTTATACGCAGGTGAAACAAGTGCAGGTTTCTCATTAGTATAAAGTGCAACTGGTAAAACTTCATCTCTATTGACGTGCATTAAGTTCGTTGCAAATTGTCCTTTTGAAACTACTTTGTATTTGGATAAATCAAGCCCTGTTTGATTGGCAACAGAAGGCATATAATTCTTGAAAATATTAATTCCCAAAAGAGTTGTAACCGCTAAATCTTTATTTCGCTTATCCACCAATTGTATGTAATCGCCTAAATGTTTATAGCTCATAACCCAATACCTTAAAAGCGTTAATCAATTGGTTTTGTGAGTCTTTTTCTTCTTGCAGCAGAGTTTTAAAGTCTTTTTGAATACGTTTCATTTCGGTATCAAAATCAATTCCGCTATCTTTATCTACAAATTCAATATATTTGCTTGGTACAAGTGAAAAATTGTTAGCTTCTAAGTCTTCAAACTTGGCAGATTTACAGTATTCGGGAATATCTTTATAAGTAGTTTCAAAGTCTGTTTGTTGCCAATTGTGATAATTGAGAGCCACTTTTTCAATGTCTTGTTCGGTAAGCTGTACATACTTTTTTTCGTATTCGCTTCCCCAACGTCTTAAATCCATAAACAAGATTTCCTTTTCACGGTTACGGTATTTTTTATCTGCCTTGTCGGCAGACAGGTCTGTACTGTTTATATGGGCGGTTCTTTCTTTTTTGTTTTTGTTGAGAATCCAAAGCGTTACGCTAATATCTGTTGTGTAAAATGTGTTTCTTGGAATTATGATAATGGCTTCAACCAAGTTATTTTCAATCAGTTTTCTACGGATTTTATATTCTTCTCCACCGCCAGATAATGCGCCATTGGCAAGAATAAAACCTGCAACACCATTTTCGGAAAGCTTGGAAACCATATTCAAAATCCAACCGTAATTGGCATTACTTTTTGGTGGCACTTCATAACCCATCCATCTTGGGTCGTCTAATAATTCATTTTCGCCTCTCCAATCTTTTAAATTGAAAGGTGGATTAGCCATTATGTAATCGGCTTTTAAATCTTTGTGTTGGTCGTTGGCAAAAGTGTCTGCGTGTTTTTCGCCAAGGTTTGCCGAAATTCCCCTAATTGCCAAATTCATTTTGGCTAATTTGTAAGTTGTCGGTGTGTTTTCTTGTCCGTAAATAGAAACTTCCTTTTTTGTTCCTTGGTGGTTTTCAATAAACTTTATGGATTGCACAAACATTCCACCAGTTCCACAACAAGGGTCATAAATTATTCCTTTGTATGGTTCAATTAATTCGGCAATCAGGTTTACAATTGTTTTTGGCGTATAGAATTCGCCTTTACCTTTTCCGCTACTTTCTTTTAAGGCAAATTTACCTAAGAAATATTCATAAACTCGCCCAATAACATCTTGTCCGTTGTCTTTGAGTGTGTCAATATCATTGACTGTATCTAATAATGAAGCGAGTTTTGTTTTATCTAAGGCTAACCGAGAAAAGTAATTATCTGGCAATGCACCTTTCAGAGCAGGGTTGTTTTTCTCAATGGTGTTTAAAGCAGTATCAATTTTTAAAGAAATGTCATTTTGTTTGGCATTTTTTATAATATAGCTCCAACGAGAAATTTCATCTAAGAAGAACACATTTTTCATAGTGTAGAAATCTTTCATTTCCACATATTTCTCTTTGCCCTCTTTTACGAGTTCTTTTTTACGTTCTTCAAATTTATCACTTGCAAATTTCAGGAAGATTAGTCCAAGTACAACGTGTTTGTATTCTGCTGGCTCAACCGAACCTCTCAATTTATCACACGATTGCCAAAGTGTTTCTTCTATTGATTTTTCTTTTATTACCTTTTTTGCCATCTATATTTTTTGTCCTTTTATTCAGTTTGTAAAGTTACTTTTTCTGTTTCGTTTTCTGTCCGAGCGTGGGCTAAAAAATAGCTCTTTTGGTTTTTTCAGGGTTTGCCTGTGTGTCGGCAAAAACCAAATGTGCTATTTGTGCGGTTGGCTCTTTTTTGCATTACCCCCAACGTTTTGGCTATGTGTATTGCGGGGTTTTTAAACAATTAATTGTCAAATTTACAACAATTTTGCTTTGTTTCAACACTCTTCCTATTTAGGACAGAGCCCGCATTACATATAGCCTTTGTTG
>JALTUD010000692.1 GCA_027047735.1 Flavobacteriales bacterium
TATACTTCTTCATATTTTATTTCCATAGCTGGGGCTATGCAAAGAAAATATTCATCGTCTAAGAATACTAAATTCCATTTTCTTTGCACTTACCTCAACTGCGTTAGGGATAGAACGGCGTGTTTGAGCTCTTTTTTGCTTGCTTGCTGTTTGCAAGCAAAAAAAGCGAGTAGTGATAGCCCGACCATTACGGTGTTAAAAAGCTGTGTAGTACAACGAAACAGCTTTTTTATACCGTAATGGGAACGCCCTAATCTTCATTAATGTAATGCTTTATATACTATTTCTGCCTTGGATTTTCCTATAATTTCTTCTAAACGCTCCTTAGGTGCTTCTTTTATTCGTTTGAGCGACTTATAGTGTTTTATAAGCTGTTCTTGGGTCTTTTTACCGATGCCTTTTATTTCCAACAGCTCTGTTTTTAATGTTCCTTTTCGCCGTTTACTGCGGTGATGTGTTATACCGAAACGGTGGGCTTCATTTCTCAGGTATTGAATGAGCTTCAAGGATTCGGAGCGTTTATCGATATAAATAGGCAATGAATCTCCGGGAAAATAGATTTCTTCTAAACGTTTGGCTATGCCTACCACCGCCACTTTCCCAATCAAATCGAGGGTTTTCAGACTTTTAACAGCCGATGACAATTGTCCTTTTCCCCCATCTACAATAATCAGTTGAGGCAGTGGCTCTTGCTCGTCCAACAGACGTTTGTACCGGCGGTAAATCACCTCTTCCATAGATGCAAAATCATTCGCTCCGACTACGGTTTTGATGTTAAAATGTCGGTAATCTTTTTTGGACGGTTTGGCATCTTTGAACACAACGCAAGCCGCCACAGGGTTCGTCCCGTGAAAATTTGAATTATCGAAACATTCGATATGACGTGGTAATTCGGTTAAGTGCAAATCTTTTTTGACCGTTTCTAAAATTCGCAAGGTATTTTTCTCAGGGTCGAGATTTTTCTGCCGTTTGTGTCGCTCCTCTTTAACCGCTTGTGCATTGACGAAAGATAACCGCAACAAATCTTTTTTCGCTCCTTGTTTGGGTACGGTAATTTTAACGTCTTTTAATTGTATCGGCAAGGGTTCGGGCAAAATCAACTCCTGCGTTACGGAAGCAAAACGTTCACGAATCTCCAATATTCCGTGTGCCAACAAATCCGAATCGGGTTCGTCCATTTTCTTCTTAATTTCCAAAGTGTAACTTTGTATTATCGCTCCGTTTATCACCTTCAAATAGTTGATATATGCCGTATGCACATCGCTATCGATATTAAAAACATCTACATTTTTTATAGATGCACTCACTACGGTAGATTTTGCCTGAAAACGCTCGACTCTTTGTATTTTTTCTTTGATTTCCTGAGCTTTTTCAAACTCTAATTTTGTCGCGTGTTTCCGCATCTTAATCCTCAATTGCTCGATAACCGATTTTGTGTTTCCTCTAAGGACTTTTTTTACGTTTCTCAGCCTGTCTTTATATTCCTTATGGGAAACCTCTCCTTGACAACAGCCTTTGCAATTTCCGATATAATACTCTACCGAAGTCTTAAATTCTTTCTTGCCGATGTTTTCTTCTGTCAACTTATGCGTACAACTACGAATTTCAAAGGTGTTTTTAAACAATTCCAACAACGTCTTAACCGTAGTTACCGAATGAAAAGGACCAAAATACTCCCCTTCTCCTTTTACTACTTGACGCGTATAAAACAAACGGGGATAAGGCTCTTTTTTGATACAAATCCACGGGTAAGTTTTATCATCTTTAAGCTGTATATTGTACTTCGGTTGATGCTTTTTAATTAGCGTATTCTCCAACAAAAGAGCATCGGCTTCAGTTTCTACGCTTATCGTTTTGATGCTCCTAATCTTCTTGACCAAAATACGTGTTTTGGCATTATGCTGACGATTGGAATTAAAATACGAACTAACCCTGTTCTTTAAGTTTTTTGCTTTTCCGACATAAATAACCACCTCATTTTCATCCAAAAAACGATACACTCCCGGTGTAGTTGGAAGCGTCTTTATAGTTTCCGATAAATACTGTGGAATTGACATAGCATAGCAAAGGTAAGAATTATTTGGGCGTTCCCCTTTTTTGCAAAACAAACATTTCGCTCTCGCTCAACGATTGTTTTGCAAAAAAGGGTCGGGCTATCCACTATATCTTTTGCCCTCCAAGAAGGAGGGAGGGCAAAAGGATGCCGTTTCTATCCCTAACGCAAAACACTAATCTCACTCGTAATTCGTATTATTTCAACATCTAATAGCAATACCCGAAAAAGATTATTAATTTTGTGCAACCTCATTTAAAGGATAAACAACACGCCTTCACAAGTGAACAAAATCATACTAAACAGATTCATAGTGAATAACGTGTAAACCTATCAAAAATAAACAGAAAATGACTTTAGAAGAAGCTTTAGAAAAATACACACCTGTAATTGGACTTGAAATTCACGCACAATTAAAAACCAACAGCAAACAATACAGCAACGACCGAAACGACTTCGGCGATATTCCAAATACGAATGTTAGCCCGGTAAGTATAGGACACCCCGGTACACTTCCCGTTTTTAATGAAAACTCTTTAAAATACGCCGTTCGTTTAGGATTGGCGTGTCAATCCGATATAACCAGGTTCATGCACTTCGACAGAAAAAACTACTTTTATGCCGATTTACCAAAAGGATATCAGGTAACACAAGACAAAACACCAATCTGTTGGGGAGGAAGAGTCTTAATCAAAGGAGATAACGGAAAAGAAAAAGCGGTGGAACTAACTCGAATCCACATGGAGGAAGATTCCGGAAAAAGTATTCACGACATGGATCCTTTTGATACGTTAATCGACCTCAACCGTGCCGGTGTACCACTAGTGGAAATCGTAACGGAACCGGTTATAAAATCAGCTAACGAAGCATATAATTACCTTACGGAAGTAAGAAAATTAGTTCGCTACTTAGATATTTGCGACGGAAATATGGAAGAAGGTAGTTTACGTTGTGATGTAAATATTTCCATCATGAAAAAAGGTACTGATGTATTCGGTCAACGCGTGGAAGTAAAAAATATGAACTCTATCCGAAACGTTGCTAAAGCGATTGAATATGAAATCGTTCGTCACGCCGAATTATTGGAAAACAACCAACCGATAGCTCAAGAAACTCGCAACTTTGATGCAACGAGCGGTACTACCGTTGGTATGCGAACCAAAGAAGATGCTCACGATTATCGTTACTTCCCCGAACCTGATTTAACTCCTCTTTTCGTATCCGATGAGTACATTGAAGAAATTCGTAAAAACTTACCGCCTTTACCAAATGA
>JALTUD010000693.1 GCA_027047735.1 Flavobacteriales bacterium
ATTTTTGGTTTCTTAGACGATGAATAAAAATTTTGCATAGCACCAGCTATGGAAAATTTTTATGAAGACGGATAAGGAATCAAAAAACGCTTTATACCGTATATTTTGCTCGTGTTAGGGATACCAATCCCTAACGCAGTTGAGATAATGCAAAGAAAACGAAGTTTTACTTTCCTTATGTAATGAAAATAAAAAAAACACATAGCATAACACTGTACCTATTGTTTTCAGTACTATTATACGCCTGTTCAAGCAACTCAAAAGAAGATATCCGAAAAGTAACCGAAAATAACGAGTTGGGAGAAGTATCCTACAATGTAACACTTTACTTTTCAGATAGTGGAAGAACAAAAATAAAATTAGAAACCCCTTTACTAAAAAAAATATCCATCTACGATGAAAACGAAGAGGATGTAAAAACCTCCAACCTCATCTGTCCCGAAGGAATGGTTGTAACCTTTTTTGATACAACAGGAAACGAAGAATCTAAACTATCATCCAAATACGGTAAGTTGTTATCCGAAGAACAATACCTTCTTGTCAAAGACAGCGTAGTCTTTGTCAACCCCAAAGGAGAAAAGTTAGAAACGGAACTCCTGCATATCTACTTTAGTGAAGACAGTATAACAACCCCCGAAAAAGTTAAAATAACTACCGAAGACGGCGTAATCATTGGAAAAGGATTAACCTCAAACACAGGATTCACAAAATATACACTTAACCAAATCACAAACAGTTACTACAATTTTAAAGAAGAAGATGAATAAATTTTTAGAAAAGTTTTGGCTCGTAGTAGCCATAATTGCTACACTTGTAACCCTATACCTTATAGTGAAAGACGGACTAGAACCCGCAAAATATTATATCTTACTAACAGGAATGGTTTGGGCTATGTTTCTCATTCGTAGAGGTATTCGTATTCGACTGGAAAAAATCGATAAAGAACAAAAAGAATCTGAAAGCAAAATAAAAAAGAACAACCCCAAATCTTGACAAACACAAAATTTAAGTATATTTGTTCCCCTAAATATAAACACCAGTTATGGACGAAGACTCCGTCATCTACTTAGTTCTCATCTTAATATCACTAGCCTTTTCAGCCTTTTTCTCAGGTGTAGAAATAGCCTTTGTATCCGCAAATCGTTTAAAAATTGCCATAGATAAAAAACAAGGCGGATTTAATATTCTATCCTATTTTGCTAAACGTCCCGATAATTTTATCGGAACGATGTTACTGGGAAATAACGTAGCCATTGTAATCTACGGTATGCTAATGGCCATCGTTCTTGAACCCATCATAGGATACTACGTTTCCAATCCATTACTCATTCTACTCATTCAAACCATCATTTCTACACTATTGGTTTTAATCTTTGCTGAATTTTTACCCAAAACAATTTTCCGTATAAATCCCAATAGAATCATCTCCTTTCTATCGGTACCATTATTCATTATCTATTGGATTTTATACCCGTTTACTTACATAACCGTAGGTTTATCCAATCTGATTCTTAGCCTTTTTACAAAAGACACGGAAGAAGAAAGCAATTTTATGGTGTTCGAAAAGACAGATTTAGATTCGTTTCTCGAAGAAAATATAGAACACGATAAAGAAGTAGAACATGAAGTCAAAATCTTTCATAACGCCCTTAATTTCTCAGAAGTCATAGCCCGCGATTGTATGATTCCCAGAAATGAAATTGTAGCCTTTGAAATCGAAGCTGAAATAAAAGATTTAAGAGAAAAATTCATCGAAACAGGACTATCCAAAATCTTAATCTACCGGGATAACATTGATAACATTATCGGATATGTGCACGCTCACGAAATGTTTAAACATCCTAAATCCATTAAATCCGTACTACTCCCCGTCAGTATTATTCCCGAAACCATAACCGCCAATAAAATACTGGAAGAACTGATTCAAAAAAACAGAAGTATAGCCATCGTAGTAGATGAATACGGAGGAACATCAGGTATGATTACAATGGAAGATGTAATAGAAGAAATTTTCGGAGAAATCATTGACGAACACGACCTTAAAGAGAATGATATGGTAATCGAAAAAATAAACGATAACCAATACCTTATTTCCGGCAGAGCCGAAATAGATTATATCAACGAGACTTATAACCTCAACCTTCCCGAAAGTGAAGAGTACGAAACGCTAGCCGGGTTAATTATTCATTACACACAAGACATCCCCGAAAAAGATGAAGAAATAAAAATAAACGGCTTCACTTTTGTCGTCAAAGAAGTTTCACAAACAAAAATCGAGTTAGTGGAAATTGTAATACATAAAAAAGAAGAATAAGGTCGTAGAATAATAAAATCAATCTACACCAAATCTTTCCCCCAGTCTTTCGTCTTAATATCGTTTACAAATTGTTTTATTTTCTGTTCACTGTTTCGTTTACAGATAAGCAATACGCCGTCATTTTCCACTACGATATAATCCATTAACCCTTCAATGACAGCCGGTTTATTTTTTGGCATAACAATAATATTATCCTTACAATCATAGGTCAATACCCTGTCCCCAATCTTAGCATTCCCTTTTTCATCATGAGGAATATGCTCATATAAAGACCCCCAAGTACCCAAATCACTCCAACCTAAATCAGCAAGAATAACCAATACGTTATCTGCCTTTTCCATGATACCGAAATCAATGGATATACTTTTGCAAAGAGGGTAAATTTTGTTAATAAAGTTCTTTTCACCGGATGTATTATATACAGAAGCCTCTGCATTAAACAAAGAAAATAATTCAGGCAAATATGCCGAAAAAGCATCAATAATACTTTTAGACCTCCAAACAAAAATCCCCGAATTCCAATAAAAATCCCCGCTCTCAATAAATTTTTCAGCTAAATCCAATCCCGGCTTTTCCGTAAATGTTTTCACTTTTTTTATTCTTTCCGAAACAGTACCGGCATCATCCTTGAATTGAATGTAGCCATAGCCTGTATCTGGGCGAGAAGGTTTAATACCGATAGTAATCAAGAACTCGCCGTTTTCAGCCTGTTGCAAAGCTAATTGAATGGTTTCTTCAAAAGCTTCTTGTTTTAAAATCAAATGGTCGGAAGGAGCAACAATAATATTGGCATCCGCATCCTTTTGATGAATTTTAAAAGCCGCATAAGCGATGCAGGGAGCTGTATTTTTACGAGAAGGTTCCAGCAAAATTTGGTCATCTTTCAGCTCCGGCAACTGTTTTTTTACTAAATCAAAATATTCATGAGAAGTTACAATAAAAATATGTTCAATCGGACAAATCTTCTCAAATCGCTCCACCGTAAGTTGCAACAATGATTTTCCAACTCCCAACACATCATGAAATTGCTTTGGATAATCGGTTTTACTCATTGGCCAAAGTCTGCTTCCAACTCCGCCAGCCATTATTACAACATAATTACTCATCTCTTCAAATATATTTCAAATTTCAAATGTAATAAAAACTATCGAGCAAACGAATTGCATTCTTTAATTTTCCAAAAGTCAAATAACAGCACAAAGATTTTAACCAAAAAATAAAGAAACTTTATTCAACTTGAATATCTTTGTTCGTTCAACCATTTAATTGTATGTTAAAATTTTTATCCATAGGAATCGTCATTGCATTTATCGCCTTGATTTACATCTTTAGAAAGAATTTAAACCCTTTCTTCCGCTTTGTAACAAGCAAACTATTTATCATCAATTTAGTATTAGCAGGATTAGCCCTTTTTCTAATTCCTTATTTTACACTACAATACTTAAATGACTACACGAACCACGGCGTAAAAATAGCCGTTCCCAATTTCATCGGATCAAGCATCGAAGACGTAAGTGCTTTAGCCAATGATAAACAACTGAAAATCATTATCAGTGACTCTGTTTTTTCCGATGATTTTCCGAAAGGGACTGTCCTCCGACAAAACCCAAAACCCAATTCAGAGAACTACCCTTCTTATGTAAAACCCAACCGAAAAATATATTTAACCATTGTAAAACAGGGAGGAGAGTACAAAGAAATCCCCGATTTAACAGGCGACTATCGTGTGTCTAAAAAAATTGCAAAAGTTCGATTGGAAATGTTAGGTTTCAAGACCTCCTTTACCGCTGTTCCAAGCCCTGATGATTACGTAATTAAGTTAAAATACAAAGGCAAAGAAGTAGGAAAAGGCGACAAAGTTCTAAAAGGTGAAACCATCGAAATTGTACACGGAAACGGCGGTGGCGGAAAACCTGTTATTTTAGAAAATGTAGAAGGTCTAACCGTTTACGATGCCACACAAAAATTATCACTTGCAGGTTTAAATGTGGACGTCAACTACGAAGGTGAAAACATCTCCGCCGAAGACTCTATTAATTTTGTTGTTCGCATACAAAATCCACATCCGAGAAATCTTCCGCAACAAATGGTTCAAACAGGAACGACAGTAACGTTAATTGCTGAAAAAGGCACTCCAATTGTCAAAGATTCTACGCAAATAACACCAAGCATTACACCGTAATTTTAAAAAGCCCTATAAAACTATTTACCTTCTACAATAAAGCAACTTGTTTATCGTTTGTACAAACACTTAGTACTTTTTTACAATGAAAGCATTACTGACCATATTTTTCACTTCCCTACTTTCTTTTTTGAGCTTTGCTCAAGAGTACTTATCTCCTTTGCGTTATAATACAGCCATCAAAAAAGAGCAAGAAAAAACGGGAGCAATACACAACACCTTCATTTACGCAATTGATACACTCAACTTACCCATTATCGATGATTTTTCTACTGATAAATTTAAAAAATACAATGCCGATACAGCCGATGCAAATGTTTCGGACACAACATGGTATAGACTTAACGTAGGAGGTATTCCCGAACCGATGGGAACAACTTACATGACTGACACTACTTTTACTTATGTATATGACACTGTACCGGGAAAAGGATTCGATTCTATCATCTTAGTCAATAAAATCCCGTTTGCATCTACTATTGTAGAAGTATCCGACATAGACCATTATAGCGTGGTTACTCAAAATGTAGAAGTATGGCCGGCACATAATTATTACGACTCTTTATGGACAGGTGTAAACCCTGATTTGATTTTGACAGAACAGACCCCTGATTTGGTTCAAGATTCTTCTACGGTTTATTTTGTAGCGGCACTTCCTGAAGATTCAGCCTATATATGGACAGATGCCAACGCTTATAGAAACAATACTTTTGCAATCAATCCGGTAACCATTGGTGTAGCTACTTTTGACGGCATCAATCAAAACGGTTATCCTTACGATTGGTCATCGCCTTCTGCTTACGGTGTTGCCGATGTGCTTACATCAAAACCAATTAATTTAGGAACAAAAAACGGAGGAGGAACATATTCTGCCGCGGATTCTATTTACTTTAGCTTTTTATATCAAACTAAAGGGTTGGGGGAAGTTCCCGAATATCAAGATTCTTTAGTATTGGAGTTTTGGTCGCCTGTGTTTGCTCAATGGGAATCGGTTTGGCACAAAGGTGGTTTTCCACAGGAAGATTTTAAGATTGCAATGATTCCGATAACCGACAGTAGATACCTTGCTGATGGATTTAGATTTAGATTTAAAAACTACGGTACGCTAACAGGTAGTTTAGACCATTGGCATATTGATTATGTGATTTTAGATGACTTCAGATCGCATGACGATACACTTATGAACGATTGGGCTTTTCAATTGCCTGCACCTTCTTTAATAAAAAATTATACCTCTATGCCTTGGCCTCATTACGAAACCGCTCCGTATAATTTAATGAAAACAACGACGAGTGTTGCTACTTACAACTCCTTAAATCAACCTAAAATCATCTTGCCAAGTGGAATTGACTTACTGTACAAAGGAACATTAGTGGATAATATTCCTTATGTCAATTCAGCAGGAAATGTATCGGGATTAAGTTCTTTTGACATGGATTATAACATCCCTTCTACGTTTTTCTTCGATACGATTTTGGCAGATACTTGTGCTGTTTTTGATTTGGAATATACCCTAAACACCAATACCACTCCGGAACGATTAAAAGTAAATGATACTTTGAGGGCAAAACAAGTTTTTGAAAATTATTACGCTTACGATGACGGTACAGCAGAAGCGGCTTACGGATTGGTTTCCAACGGGGCGGAATTGGCTTATAAATTCACCTTACCCAACGGTATCCAAGATACGTTGAGAGCGGTAAAAATGTATTTCGTTTCTTCGGTAAATGATGTAAGCGGAGATTTGTTTTTTCTGCAAGTTTGGGACGACAATGGCGGTCAACCGGGCAATTTAATTTACACTACCGATGATGATTACACGCCGGTAACTTACACTCCGCACTACGATATTGGGAATAATGTATTTTATGAATATGTTTTACCTCAAAAATTGGTTGTTTCCGGAACGTATTACGTAGGTTGGAAACAAAGTTCAGCCGACCGCTTGAACATTGGATTTGATAAAAACATTCTTAACCAGAGCAAAATATTTTATAACATAGGTTCGGGATGGAGCAATACAAGTTATCAGGGTTCTTTGATGATTCGTCCTGTTTTTACTTCTAAAAAAGATTATTTGGTAAATGTTATTGAACATAAAACCGTAAATTCGGTAAAAGTTTACCCGAACCCAACCAACGGAATACTAAACATCGAAACAGCATTAGGAATCAACAACGGTAGTTTTTCTTTGTTCGATATTACGGGAAGAGAAATGATGAACGAAAAACTAAATCATAATCTCACGGTTGTAAATACAGAATCTTTGGAAAAAGGGAATTATATTTTGATGATAAAAGATGGTTCGGGAAATGTTGTTGCTCAAAGTAAAGTGATGGTTTGGTAATTTTATTATTGTCTAAATAGAAAGATTGCTTTGCTCTCATCTCAATTGCTTTATACGTCCTTAACGCGAACAAAACAGTACGCTATAAAGCGTTTTTTTGATTTTTTTCGTCATCATAAAAGTTTTTATATTAGTGTTATGTGAAATTTTTATTCATTGTCTAAGAAACCGAAATTTCACTTTCTTTCTGCTAATTTTGTTTGCGTTAGGGATTGTATCCCTAACACAGTTAATCTAAGCACAATAAAATGTTTTTAGTATCCTTATACTTCTTCATATTTTATTTCCATAGCTGGGGCTATGCAAAGAAAATATTCATCGTCTAAAAATACTAAATTCCATTTTCTTTGCACTTGTATCAACTGCGTTAGGGATAGAAACGGCATCCTTTTGGGTTGTTGCATATATGCAACCCAAAAGATATAGTGGATAGCCCGACCCTATTTTACAAAAGCAACGTTGAGCGAGAGCGATATGTTGCTTTTGTAAAATAGGGGAACGCCCAAATACTTTTAAAGATAGAAATTATACAAGATAAAGTTAAATTAGTTAATATTGCACTTTGCTTCGATTTAGAAGATTTTAAATAAATGAAGAAACATTTTATATACTTTTTATCCATTGGGATTTTATTTGCGGTGTCCTTTGTGGTTTCTTGCTCTACGGAAAAAGATGCGTGGCTGAATCGTACTTACCACAATACTACGGCTCATTATAACGGATATTTTAACGCCGGGGAAATCATCAAAGAATCGATGCAGGATTTTAAAGCGGGACATGTAGAAAATTATACGGAAGTCTTGCCGGTCTTTGTCTATCCGAACGACGAAGAATCGAAAAACCTGTATGCTCCGATGGATACGGCGGTGAGTAAATGCGAAACAGTGATTGCACGAAATTCTATGCCTAAACTAAAAACAGGGCAGTACAGAAGAACGGAATGGTGTAAATGGATTGACGATAACTGGTTTGTTATCGGGAAGGCTCAATTTCTGAAACGTGATTTTGCCGGAGCAATGGAAAAGTTCAACTACATCGCCAAGCAATATAAAACAGAACCGATTTCTTATCGAGCAAAATTGTGGAAAGCCAAAACATTGATAGAACTCGAACGATATGATGAGGCAGAAGAAATACTGGAAAAACTTTTAGAAACCGAAGAACTATTGAAAGAACAAGCAGAAGAGGCAAAAAAACAAAAGAAAGAAGCGAAGGAAAAAGCAAAAAAGCAAAAAAGTCGTTCTTCTTCCAAAAGAAAAAAGAAAAAGAAAAAAAAGAAGAAATCCAAGAAAAAAGAAAAGGACGAGATTCCTCCTCTCCCTAAAAATTTCGACCGTGAATTACTTCCTGTTTTTGCTGACTTGTATCTGCGACAAAAGGATTATGAAAAAGCCGAAGATTATTTAAGGCAATCGATTGAGGTTACAAAAAAAAGAACGTTTAAAACACGTTTAATATTTATTTTGGCTCAAATTCTACAAAAAGAAGGAAGTAACGAAGCATCGAATTTATATGCTGAAGTCGTAAAAAGAAATCCTGTTTACGATATGGCTTTTCAGGCTAAAATCAACAGAGCTTTGGCTTACAGCGGAGGAAACAGCAAGAGTATAAAATCTCAACTATTGAAGATGCTGAAAGATGATAAAAACGTGGATTACCTCGACCAAATTTACTATGCTTTAGGAGATATAGAACTACGTGAAGGCAACCGCCCTAAAGGGATTAGCTATTTAGAAAAATCGTTGATGGCAAGTAAAGCCAACAAAGCTCAAAAAAGTAAGACGTTCTTGCGACTGGGGAAATTATTTTACGAAGAGAAAGACTATGTAAAAGCACAACAATACTACGACAGCACAATGTCGGTTTTGCCGAAAGAACATAAAAACTACGAAGATATAGCAACCATCAGTAACAGCCTTACGGAATTGGTAAAACACTTGAACGCTATTCAAAAAGGAGATAGCTTAACGCAAATTTGTTCGATGAGCGAAAAAGAAGTATTGGCAAAGATAAATGACATCATCGAACAAAAAAGATTGGAAAAAGAAGCAGAAAAAGAAAGGCAAGAAGCTCTCTTGGCTAGTCAAACTTCATCGTTACCCAACAATGTAAAACCAAGTGGCAGGTTTTGGGCGTATGATGAAAATATACGAAAAATGGGCTACCAAGAGTTTAGAACGGTTTGGGGCGAACGACCTTTGGAAGACAATTGGCGACGTTCGGATAAAAGCTCATCAGAAATCGAAGATGAAGCAATCACAGAAGAAAAAGTAGATGAAGAACTGACACCGGAATTTTATCTAAAATCACTCCCTTGTAACGATAAAAACAAGATGGATACATACATAAACAATGTAAAAACTTCACTTTACGAAGCCGGAGTAATCTACAAAACAAAATTGCACGATGTTACTCAAGCCAAAAAGAGCTTTGAAGAATTAGTAACCCGCTTTCTACCGGACGAAGAAGCCGTAGCAGGATTATACCAACTTTATCTGCTGACAAGCGGAGAAGAAAAAGAAAAATACAAACAAAAACTTCTCAACGATTATCCCAACTCCGATTTTGCCAAAATTATACGCGACCCTAGTTTCAAACATAAAGAAGAACTCGAAAAAAACAAAGCTGAAGAAGAGTACAAAAAAGCCTATACCTACTACGCTAACGGAAACTATGACGGAGCCATTCGTCTAAGTAACAAAGCACTCAGCAAAGAAGCAAACCCATTGCAATGCAAATATTATTATCTAAGAGCCGTAGCCACTGCACAAAAATACGCCGGCACCGACAGTTTATCACTCATTGAAAACGCACTAACCGATGTAACCAAACACTGCAAGGGCAATGAGGTCTATGCTCCTGCCAAAAGTCTGTTGGATAAATTGCGAAATGTACAATCGGTTGCCGATGCCACCAGTGGAAAAAACACCTATATATACGACTCGGACGCCTCTCATTTTTTCGTCTTAGTATTCCCGAGCGGTAGCGGAAGTATCAACAAAACCAAGGCAAAGATTGCCGACTTTAACACCGCCTCTTTTTCTGCCAAAAACCTAAAAACATCCAGCAGTTATGTTGACCAAAAGACACAAGTCATTGTAGTAAAATGGTTTAAAAATAAAGACGAAGCAATGGATTATTACACGGCCTTCAAAGTCAACAAATCCACCTTGCCACCTCTCAACAAAGATTTCCAATACTTTGTAATAGCCGAGAAAAACTTTGCCACTCTCTACGTGGAAAAAGACATCAATAAATACATCGAGTTTTTCGAAAAGAATTATTTAGAGTAAGATTGGGGCGTTCCCCCTGTTTTCTAAAGAAACATATCGCTCTCGCTCAACGTTTCTTTAGAAAACAGGGGTCGGGCTATCACTACTCACTCTTTTGTGTTGCATATATGCAACAACACAAAAGGAGTTCAAACACGCCGTTCTATCCCTAACGCGGGCGAAATTGGCGGATAGAAAGTGAAATTTTGGTTTCTTAGACGATGAATAAAAATTTTCCATAGCTGGTGCTATGCAAAATTTTTATGAAGAAGTATAAGGAATCAAAAAACGCTTTATACCGTCTATTTTGCTCGTGTTAGGGATACCAATCCCTAACGTGTGTAAAAGGAGTGCTAAGAAAATGAGTTTTAGTTTCTTTAGACGATGAAAAATTCTTCACATAATCGAGCTATGGAAATAAAA
>JALTUD010000694.1 GCA_027047735.1 Flavobacteriales bacterium
TAGGTTGGTCAGAAACCAGTAAAAGAGCACCTGCGGGAATTTTGTTTGCAAAACCACCTGTAAAAATAGCAGACGTTTCCATATCAATAGCCATGGCTCTAATCTTGCGTAAATACTTTTTGAATTTGTTATCATGTTCCCATACTCTTCGGCTCGTTGTGTAAACTGTACCTGTCCAATAATCCAACCCTTGTTCTCTTACAGAGTGAGAAACGGCACGTTGCAAGTTGAAAGCAGGTAAAGCCGGTACTTCTACGGGGAAGTAGTTACTTGAAGCTCCTTCTCCTTTAATAGCCGCAATCGGAAGAATCATATCTCCGATTTTATTTTTCTTTTTTAACCCTCCGCATTTCCCTAAAAATAAGACAGCTTTTGGTTTAACTGCGGATAATAAATCCATTACTGTGGCTGCATTGGCAGATCCCATTCCAAAGTTAATCATGGTAATTCCTTCGGCTGTTGCACTTGGCATAGCTTTGTCTCTACCTTTTACTTCTACTCCGAATTTGTCGGCAAATAAATCGACGTAATTGTCAAAGTTCGTTAACAAAATATATTGCCCGAAGTCTTCCAATTCTAACCCCGTATATCTGGGTAACCAATTTTTTACTATATCTTCTTTTGTTTTCATATTGTCTTATTATTTTCTTAGTTTACTCACGTTAGGGATTGTATCCCTAACATGAATAAAATAGAAAGCATAAAGCGTTTTTATTTTCCTTATCCTTCTTTAAAATTATTTTCCATAGCTGGGGCTATGCAAAAGAATTTTTCATCGTTTAAGAAAACTAAAATTCACTTTTTTGCTTCCAATTTTATCCACGTTAGGGATAGAAGCGGCATCCTTTTGGGTTGTTGCACATATGCAACCCAAAAGATATAGCGGATAGCCCGACCCCAATTTACAAAACAAACGTTTCGCGTTAGCGATATGTTTGTTTTGTAAATTGGGGGAACGCCCTAATCATTCAATGGGATACAAAAGTACAATATTTTTAGGAAATTGTTATTTAACTTCCAACATCATTTGTGTTCCTTCGATTGCGGTGTTGTGTCCGTAGTTTAATAAGGCGGCTAAACCGTATTTTCCTTTGGGGAGGTCGTTGGGTAAAGTTAAGGTGAATGTTCGTTTTTCGCCAGGGAATACGCGGTGCTTTTTGGGTGTGAATTTTCGTTCTTTTGCCGTTGCTAAATCTCCTAATAATAGTTGTACATTGGCTTCAAATATTTTGTCGCCGGTGTTTTCTACCGTAACATTAAATACCTTAACGGTGTCTTTTGCGGTGGTTACGTCTTTTAGTCCATATATTTTGCCTTTATAATTGGTGTTGGATTTTGGGGATTGACTAACCAAAACGGCGATACGTGGTGTTACTTTTATTCCTGTTGCCATTTGTTTATCAACTTCGCGAGCTTCTTGTTCTTTTGCTGCCTGTACGTATATCATTCCCCAACGGGTTGAAAACTCATTTTTAGGAACGGTCATCAATACGGTTACTTCTCGTTCTTCATTGGGGTTAAGGGTTAGTACTGTGGGAGAAACGGTTATCCAACTGGCACACGAGCGTTTTGACTTGCCTGCCGGCATACGCACTTTCTTTCCTTCTTCGTTGATTTCATAATCTCCGAAATTAAAAGTAAAGGTCTGCTTTATGTTCGCATGATTTCTAATTGTCATTTTTTTCTTCTGTATTTGTCCCGGATTGGCATCAAAATTCATAACTACCGGAGCTACTTCAAAGTCTTGGGCATTGGATACCAGGTAGCTAATTAGTAAAACGAATGTAAGAAATAGTGTTTTCATAATAGTCAAAGATTGATTTCTGTTACAATTATAAGAATAAAACAGATATAAACAGCATTCTTTATAATCTTTAATTTTTAGTTAAATCACCAATCATTGATTATTATATGTTTATCAATCAAAAAAATACTTCGATAAAAAAATAGTGCTAAAATTTTATTTTTCTAAACTTTATACTTAACATTGTAGCGAACTAAAAACTATATATTATGAAAAAAGTGACTATTTTGCTCGGAGGATTGATGTTGTGGGGTGCTACCTCATACGCTCAAGCCATTCGCGATAGGAATATTATTCCTCTTGCGGTAAATCTTAATGAAGTATTAAGAATGACTATCACCGATGGTGGTAACATTGAGTTTACCTTTAACTCAATTGATGATTATCGTTTAGGTATCTCCGGAGATGCAGCTTCTTCAGGTTCTGCGAACCCGGCTACTTCAGATCCTATGTATTCAACAAACTTTACCATTGCTTCATCTACTCGATGGGAGTTGAGTTATGGTGCGGAAGAAGCTACCTTTATAGGTACGGATAATCCTGCCAATACGTTAACATTGGACAATGTAGGGTTTTCGTTAACTTCTAATGGTACGCATACTTTTGGTGCTGAAATTACTTCTGCTCCAACGGTTGACGGAACTGCTGTAACAGCCTTGGAACAATTTCCGGTGGTGTTAATTACAGATAACGGTGCTGCCAACGCAAGTGCGGGGGATGTAACTGATAATGATTTTACAATCACTTGGAGATGTGGTACAGCTGAAGTGTCTGCTGCTCCTGCTCCAATGAACAGTACAGTTCTTTTGGAACAAAACCCTAGTCCAACTCCGGATAGATACATTGTAAATGTATTATTTGAGTTAGCTTCGTTATAATTTACGGAAGTTATTACACACACTCAACTAAAGTTGACACAGTTAAAAAGAACTGTGTCAACTTTTACTGTATTAATGCCTATGCTGTTTGTTCGATTTACTTTTCTTTTTATTATCGTTTTGTCGTCTTATGTGCTAAAGGCTCAGGATAACACGGCTCGTTTGACCACTATTATTGGTTCGCATATAGAATTTAACTTTAATTCTATTGATAAGTACAGAAACGGTATTCGAATTACGGATGGAACGACTTTGGGTATTTCAATGCAGGATTTAACGGGAGGTACACTTATAGGTTGGCATATCGACGTGCAGTCTTTTTTATCGCAGCCGAATATTCAAGGCAGTGGAGGGAATACTATTCCTCTGAATGTTATTCAAATTGAAGCGACTGATGCGAATGGAAATTTAGCTACGGCAACATTCAATGGTTTGCAGGATTTGTCAATTGCACCGGGGTTTGAATTGATGCATACTACTGACCCTGCACATATACCCGCCGATGCCAATACGCATCAGATTAATTTAAGCTATGAGTGTGGTATAGCCAATGGTAGTTTGTTAGGTACTACCGCGGATTATTATACCGTAGAGATTGAGATAATCCTTATTCCGGACTTTTAA
>JALTUD010000695.1 GCA_027047735.1 Flavobacteriales bacterium
GGAATTTAGTATGCTTAGACGATGAATATTTTCTTTGCATAGCACCAGCTATGGAAATAAAATAGGAAGAAGTATAAGAATACTAAAAACATTTTATTGTGCTTAGATTAACTGTGTTAGGGATTCCAATCCCTAACGCATGTGAAATGAGCACATAGTGTGAAACAAGTGATAGAAAGTATATTTTGGGCTTCTTAGACAATTATAAAACCTTAAATCCGCAAGTGATTTCGTTATGAAAAGTCAAAATACGCATTAGTATTGGTCTAGCACAGTTTTGAGACACGCAAACGTAGCCATAGCTACGGTGAGTATCGAAAAACGAGCATTGCCAATAATGATGCGGAGTTTGGCTTTGGAATAGAAGTTCACTTACGGATTTAAGGTTAAACAAAACTATATATCCAAATCATCTATATTCTCAAACCCTCCAAAATCATCATCAAAATCATCTAGGTCATCATCCCAATCCTTAAAATCATCTACTCCCGAAGATAAATCAACACCTTCCAATAAATCAGGCATTTCCTTATCATCTTCATTTGGCGGAGTTCCAATAGCCAATAAAATAAACGGTAAATCAGCAGTATTTGAATCCTCATTTACCTTGACCAACTCCACATAAAAAATCCACATCTTTAAAAAATCATACACATACAGAATTTTCTGATTAGGTTGATTTACCATCTCGCTCAATAACGTATCGGTCATTGCACGTCCCATCCCCATATCCATTAAGGCAATTTCTTCTCCCTTTTCCCATTCATCATTACTCATGTAAAAAGAAGCCATCTGATCACCTCTAAACTTAAACGCTTCCACTATGGCTGTGTGTAAAATTTCAAACGTATCGTCTTGAGCAATTTCAATATCCCTAAAACAATCCTCCTCTGCATCTACTACAACTCTAAATGTGTATGTTCTCATATCTTTTTCTCTTTACAACAAACTAATAATTTATTTTTTTACAACTGGTTTCAACCCCATTTCCCTTCCCTTCTCTAACATGTAATTATAAGCCGAGTCATAATCATTTTCTATTACTCCATCTAAGATAGCCTCTCTAATCGCTAACTTTAAATCACCGATAGTTTTACAAGGTCGCAAATTAAATGTTTCAATAATAACCTCACCTGTAATAGGTGGTTGCCAATTTCTTAATTTATCTTTTTCTTCTACTTCTTTTAGTTTCTTCTCAACACGATCAAAATTAGCTAAAAACTTTTTGACCTTAGCCTCGTTTTTTGAAGTTATATCCGCCCGACACAAAGTCATTAAATCATCAACATCTTCTCCTGCCTCAAATAAAATTCTCCTCACAGCAGAATCGGTTATTTCTTCTTTTGTTAGAGCTATGGGACGCAAATGTAAACGAACCAACTTTTGAACGTATTTCATCTTAGCATCCAACGGTAGTTTTAACCGTTTAAAAATAGCAGGAACCATCCTCGCTCCTTTATCTTCATGTCCATGAAAAGTCCACCCTTGCTTCGGGTAATATCTTTTCGTCTCCGGTTTTGCTATATCGTGTAGAATAGCAGCCCACCTTAACCACAAATTATCGGTATTAGGCAGTATATTTTCTAATACGCCCAGCGTATGATAAAAATTATCTTTATGTCCTTGTCCATTTCTAAACTCAACTCCCTGCAAGGCTGCCATTTCAGGAAAAATAAGATGTAATAATCCGGTTTTAAATAAAATCTTAAATCCTTTTGAAGGATAATCGGATAAAATTATTTTATTCAGTTCATCAGTTATTCTCTCTTGAGAAATAATAGAAATACGTTCCTTATTTTTTATAATTGCATCAAAAACTTCTGAACTAACATTAAAGTTCAATTGAGAAGCAAAACGTACAGCTCTCATCATTCGCAACGGATCATCCGAAAATGTAATATCTGGATTTTGAGGCGTTCTTAACATCCGTTTCTTTAAATCCTCAACTCCTCCAAATGGGTCAATTAACGTTCCATAATCTGATTTATTCAAGCTAATTGCCATAGCGTTGATAGTAAAATCTCTACGGATTTGATCTTCTTCAAGCGTACCGTCTTCTACTATCGGATTTCTTGAATTACGGTTATACGATTCTTTTCTTGCACCTACAAACTCCAATTCAAAATCATTGTGTTTAATCATTGCCGTTCCGTAATTCTTAAACACAGCCAAATTGGATGTTTTTATTTTTTGAGCAACCAACTCCGCTAATCGGATACCACTACCGGCTGTAACAAAATCAATATCTTTTCCTGTTCGCTCCAAAAACAAATCACGAACAAAACCTCCGATTACATAAACAGGCTGGTTCAACTCCTCACCACAAGAAGAAATCACTTGAAAGACTTTCCCTGAAACCGCTTCTTTTAATTCTTTATTTTCTAATAATTTCAACTTGTCCGTCTATTTGAAGTTTAATAATCGCTGAAGGTTTTTCTTCTGCTTTGATTTCCGGCAAAGATACAACTCCATCCACCTTTTCTTTTATAGATTTAGAAATATCTTTATATTTTTTCGGCGAGGGTTCTCCGGAAAGATTTGCAGAAGTAGAAACAATCGGTTTTTTAAACCTTTGTATCAACCGTTTTGCAAACCCGGTTTTAACGATGCGAATGGCAATACTTCCGTCTTGTGCCATTACATTTTTTGCGAGATTAATTCCCTGAGGATAAACTATTGTCGTTGGACGGTTAACAAAATCCAGTATATCCCAAGCTACCTCAGGTATTTCTTTTACATACCGATTTAATTTCCTATCATCATCCAATAAAACGATGTAACTTTTCCCTTCTTCCCTTTCTTTTAGTTTCGATAACTTTTCTACCGCTTTTGAATTGGTAGCATCACATCCCAATCCCCAAACAGTATCAGTTGGATAAATTAATACCCCTCCTTTTTCCAAAACTGCAATGGCTTTCTCTAATTCTTCTTGCATAACCTCAATGAAAAACCCCATTGGCAGATACCAACAGGGTTTTAATTTGTGTTGAAAAATACTATTCTTATCTTTTTTCGATCTCTACATAGTCTCTTTTATTCGGACCTGTATAAATTTGTCTTGGTCTTCCGATTGGAGCTTTATCTTCCAACATTTCTTTCCATTGTGCTATCCATCCCGGTAAACGTCCGATAGCAAACATAACCGTAAACATTTCTGTTGGAATACCGATAGCCCTATAAATAATTCCTGAATAGAAATCTACATTTGGATATAGACCTCTTTTCACAAAATACTCATCTTTCAATGCTATCTCTTCGATTTGTTTCGCTATATCCAATACAGGGTCATCAATTCCCAAAGC
>JALTUD010000696.1:0-826 GCA_027047735.1 Flavobacteriales bacterium
CTCGAAAAAGTAGATATTCTTTATAAAAAATCTGCTCTTAACTTATTGATTATTTCTTGTACCTTATTTAGCTTGATTTGGATTAACATTGATTTTATTTTTGAACATATCCCCAACGGCGAAATTTATAAGACGGGAAAATATGTTGTTTTTTTCTTGGGGTTGGCTAAAGTGTTTGATTTAGGGTTAGGCATCAATCAAGAAGTGATTAGTGCTTCGCAGTATTACCGTTGGAACTTATTGCTTATGCCTTTTTTAACATTGGTTACTATTTTATTGAACTTTTATTTCATTTCAAAATACAATAGTGCCAGCGGTGCGGCGGCTGCTACGCTTATTTCTCTTTCGTTATTTAATCTTTTAAGGACTTTTTTGGTCAAATGGAAATTAGGGCTGTTACCTTTTACCAAGGAATATTTTATCGCTATCCTGTTAACGCCCTTTCCTTTTATCATCGATTATTTTTTCCTAAGTGCTATCGAAAACAGTTGGATTAAAATGCTTCTCGATTCCTCGGTTGTCCTTTTGTTGTTTGTGTTCCCGATTTACTTCTTTAACTTATCGGATGATATTACGAATTTGGTTAATAAACTAAAGGCTATTGTATTACCTTAAATCCGCAAGTGAACTTCTATTCCAAAGCCAAACTCCGCATCATTATTGGCAATGCTCGTTTTTCGATACTCACCGTAGCTATGGCTGTTTGCGTGTCTCAAAAGTAAGCGTACGGTGAAGTACGTCTTGTAAGAAGATAAAAATACCCTGAATTTTGTACCTGAATAAAAAAATAGAGATTTATGTTAGGATTAGGTACAGAACATACTTA
>JALTUD010000696.1:836-10446 GCA_027047735.1 Flavobacteriales bacterium
ATGACATGTACTTTACCGTACGCTTACTCTCAAAACTGTGCTAGACCAATACTAATGCGTATTTTGACTTTTCATAACGAAATCACTTGCGGATTTAAGGTATAAAAAAACTAAAAAGGAAAGCTACCGATGAAAGAAACAAGGGGGAGAAACGGCTGAAAGTGGAATGAATACAACTTTTCCTGTGGGGGAGAGATGTAGTTAGCTTCTATTATCACTGTTTCCTTTATAAGGGACTGGTTTTTCCATTTTGGGTATGGAGAGAGCAGGGTAGCATTTTATTCGTGCGGAAGCAAAGGTAGCATATATTATCAATGGCTATTAAAAGGCGATAACTCAACAGTAAACATAAAACACTTTTTTTCTTCCGAAAAAAAATTCTTTACAATAGTCACATTTTTTTTATCAGAATAAATAAACTTAAATTCCATTGGAATTAACAATTTACAATCTTCTTGATTATAGTTTTCAGAATAAAATGGCGTGTTTAAAAACACATTTTCTACCTGACGAATAATAACTTCAGTAATTATAGATATAGAATCACTAATGGAATTAATATCTGATAAATAAAAACGACCATCATTTTTTTTCTCTAATTTTAATTGTAAAACAACGATTCCTCCTATACCATTATTAATAGCTTCTTTTGGATAGCTAATGCTAGTTAATATCATATAATGAAACCCTCTTTCCTTATAAGAAGGGGATGGAAGATTATCAAACTCAGGGATTTTATAAATAGAATCGTATAATAACTCCCCCTTATCACTATAAAGTGATTGATAATTATTT
Source organism: Flavobacteriales bacterium (assembly GCA_027047735.1). Classification (GTDB taxonomy): domain Bacteria; phylum Bacteroidota; class Bacteroidia; order Flavobacteriales_D; family Parvicellaceae; genus S010-51. Next base: position 1,632 of record JALTUD010000696.1, read on the forward strand.
TGACTAAAACCATCTAATAACATTATCAAAGTAATAACTATTATTAGTGCTATTTTTATAAATATCATACTATTTATTTAAAAGTTTGGAACATCTTTTGATTTACTCTTTTTCTTTCTTTTTAGCATAATTCTTACTATTTCGTTTATAATCATTATACCTTGTGGTCAAAAGATTATTATTACTCACATCGTAATTTGCTATGTCCGCTTCAAAAGCCTTACCAGATTCTATTAAATCACCGGTTCCTATAGATTCCTCTTACGCAACATCAACAAAACCAAGTCTTAACACTCCACTTTCTTCTAACCCTTGATAATCTAAATTATTATCTATTCCATCTTTTTTATCACCAAATGTACTAATTCAAGGAAAATGGTAATGGTTATAAAAAAACTATGTGGATCAGAGGTATTAAATAAATCATCAAAAAAAATCATCATTTAGAACAACTGTAAATGGTGGATCTTTACCTACAAAGTAAGGGTCTTACTCTAAGAATAGCTATGAACTTGTAGAACTTGATTTTAACATTCCATTTTCAGTAATTGAAGAAATTTCAATGCATGTCCTGTTCCTTCTTTAAAGATAAAATCAATTTCATCATCAGTTAAACCAGAATGTAATTTAAATCTTTCCAATAGATATGGGTCAGAAGAAAGTGCTTTTTTAGCCGTAGCAACAAACTTCTGGAGCATTGCTTTTTGTTCTACTGTTCCTTCAATTACAAAATTACCTTCTTTATAAATATTTAAAATAGGATTATTCAAACCATATGCATATGACGATACCGAAGGATACAGTACTTCAAAAGGATCTATCGCAAACTAACGACCTAACCTACTATCCAACATCCTAGCACCAAAATTATAAGAATTTTACATCCCCTTCACCTCGTCATCCTTCTCCATCGAGTTGAATCCATATCTGTAATTTCCAATACTCCCACTTCTATTAGCCATAGCCACACCAAAGAGATAATAGTTTCCTAACCCCTTTTTTGTTCTCAAAAAGTGGTCTATTCGCATTATTTTGGTAGGCGGATTTTTGTTTATCCCCCCTAAAGTAGGTTTGTGATTCTTTAGTATTTCCAGTTGTAAACAGTCCATTCGTAGGCTAATATATGAAAAAAAACTAGCACTAGTAATTGAATTTAGTATTTTTATTTGATAACCCTAAAATAAAAAGCTACCAAAAAAGAAACGAAAGGGAGGAACGGCTGAAAATGATTTGCTTATATTTTCTTTCTTTTTCATTTTCTAAAGAAACCAAAAATTCACTTTCTATCCGCCAATTTCATTTGCGTTAGGGATTGTATCCCTAACACGAAACATCTGAGCACAATAAAACGGCTTTATTTTCCTTATACTTCTTCAAAATTATTTTCCATAGCTGGGGCTATGCAAAAGAATTTTTCATCGTCTAAGAAAAATAAATTCCGTTTTCTTTACGCTCATCTGTTCCGCGTTAGGGATAGGAGTGGCATCCTTTTGCCCTCCCTCCTTTTGGAGGGCAAAAGATATAACGGATAGCCCGACCATTACGGCGTTGAAAAGTAGTGTAGTGCAACGTAACTACTTTTTTATGCTGTAATGGGAACGCCCATAGCATACTAATCTTCTTTTATCTTTAGTTTTAGCCGTTTGGTTAGTTCTATGTATTTTAGTTCTTTGCTTTTGCCGAAACGATAGCGGTTTTGTGAGATGCCTGTTTCTATAAGATTTTCCATATCTCTTGAGGATAGTTTGATTCCTTTGAACTCGAATGGAAGTATGAATTTACATCCGTTTTTCCATTCGCTGCAACCCCACGCGGTTTTTCCTCTTAGCATTGTGCCTTTGTTGCATTTTGGGCAAATTGTTGGCATTAATTGAACGGGCTGGTGTTTGACTTCGTGAACAATGGTGTTTACCATTTCAAAAAGTTCTTTTTTAAAGTCTTCTACTTTGTAATTTCCGCGTTCTATTTCGCGTAGTTTTCGTTCCCACTGCCCTGTTAGTTCGGCTGATTTTAATAACTCGTTATTGATTAAAGAAATCAATTGGATTCCTGTTTGTGTGGCTACTATTCGTTTTTTTTCTTTCTTTATATAGTTTCGCTTGAGTATGGTTTCGATGATATTGGCTCGTGTGGAAGGTCGTCCGATTCCGTTTTCTTTCATTAGTTCTCTTAACTCATCATCATCGACTTGCTTTCCGGCTGTTTCCATTGCTCTCAGCAAGGTGGCTTCGGTGTAATATGCAGGTGGACGGGTATCCTTCTCTTGTAATTGTGGTTGATGTTCTCCTTTTTCTCCTTTTTCAAAGGTGGGCATCAACTGTTCTTTTTTGTCGTTTTCTTCTCCGCCTTTGTTTTTATCGTCTTCAAAAACGACTCTCCAGCCTTTCTCTAAAATTTGTCTTCCGGTAGCTTTAAAATCTACATCGCTCACCCTTCCCATAACGGTTGTGTTGCTTACGATACAATCGGGGTAAAAAACGGCGATAAAACGCCTCGTAATCATATCGTACACTTTTTGCTCTTGCGGACTTATCCCTGACGGGGTTACTCCGGTTGGGATAATAGCGTGGTGATCGGTTACTTTTTTGTTGTCAAATACTTTTTTTGACTTGGGTAACGGTTTTCCTCTCAAGGCTTGGGTGAACCTTGAATAATGCGTTAATTTATTTAAAATATCCGGTATCTTAGGGTAAATATCATCAGATAAATAAGTGGTATCTACTCTTGGATAGGTTACGAGTTTTTTTTCGTAAAGGCTTTGAATGGTGTTGAGGGTTTCTTCTGCCGAAAGTCCCAATTTCTTGTTACTTTCTACTTGCAAAGAGGTTAAATCGAACAGGCGTGGCGGATGTTCTTTTCCTTCTTTTTGCGTGTAACTGATTATTTCAAATTCTTCTTCGCGGATTTTTGCAATCCATTGTTCTCCTTTTTCTTTTTCGGTAATTTTACCTTTGGTACTTGAAAAAAGAACGCCTCTGTATTTGGTTTTTAATTCCCAATATTTGGTTGAAACAAAATTGTCTATTTCCAACTGTCGTTTGACAATCATCGCCAACGTTGGTGTTTGCACTCTTCCGATGGAAAGTACTTGTCCTTTTTTGGCAAATCGCAGTGTAAACAATCGCGTAGCATTCATTCCCAACAGCCAATCGCCTATGGCTCTGGATGCTCCTGCTGCGTATAGATTATCGTATTTTGAACCGTCTTGCAGGTTTTGAAACCCTTCTTTGATAGCTTCTTCGGTCAATGAGGAAATCCAAAGACGTTTCAGGGGTTTCTTACATTTGGCTTGAGTAAGTACCCAACGTTGAATTAATTCTCCTTCTTGCCCGGCATCCCCACAGTTGATCACTTCATCACAGCGTTCTACCAAACTTTTTATTACGTTGAATTGCTTCTGAACTCCGCTATCTCCTTTTACTTTGATTGAGAATTTTGCGGGTATCATCGGCAGGGTATCTAAACTCCACTTTTTCCATTTATCGGTATATTCTTGCGGTTCTTTTAGTCCGCAAAGGTGTCCATACGTCCAACTTACAAAATATCCGTTCCCCTCGAAATAACCGTTGTTACGAGTTTTGGCTCCCAATACTTGAGCAATATCTTTTGCCACGCTCGGCTTTTCGGCTATGCAGAGTTTCATATTTTTATTCTCATCAATATTTTACGCTTTTTCCAAAATAGTCTTTAGGTCAGGCTTAAAATAACGATCGGATTTTAAGATTTTTCCGTCTTCTCGATAAATAGGTTTTCCGTCTTTGTCTAATTTAGACATATTGCTACGCTGAATTTCGGTAAAAACTTCTTCTATTTTGTCTTGTAAACCGTGTTTTAGCAAAGTTCCGCAAAGAATGTACAGCATATCTCCGCAAGCGTCGGCAATTTCTACCAAATCACCATTTTTACAGGCTTCCAAATACTCTTCGTTTTCTTCTTTCATCAGGTTATACCTCAAGGCATATTCCTTCTCTCCTATTTCGGCTACGGGTGTTTCTTCGTTTTTGATGCCGAAAGCTTCGTGAAATGTTTTTACATCGTTGATGCAATCTTGCAAGAGTAACTTTTTCATTTGCTTTCGGTTTTTTCGGATTTTTTTCCTGCTGTTTCCTCTGCCTTTTCCTGCTCTATCTTGCTGAACATTTTTAATTGACGTTTTAAATTTTCTATGTTTTTCTTTCCTGCGTCAATTTTTGCGTGTACACCTTTTAACAAGGATTCTGCTCCTTTGGAATTGGAAAAGAAACCTAAGTTATTTTCCAAATTGCCGATTTCTTTGACCAGCTCGTTGATGCGTTTTCGCAGTTTTTCTTTCTCTGCTTGAATGGTTTTAGAAGGATTGACACTTGCTTTTAATGTTTCTAACTTGGCTTCAAACAGGGCTTTTTCTTTTTCTGCTTTATTTAATTGAAGAGCTTCATATTTACTATCTAAAGCTGTTTTGTAAGCTTTGTAAATTCTGTCTTTTTCTTTGAAAGGAACATTGCCTATTTCTGCAAATCGTTTAGAAAACTCTTTTAGTTGTGTAAGAGCTTCCTTAGTATCTTCGCTTGGTTGGTAGGCTTCTATTTCCTTTATTAAGGCTTCTTTCTTTTCTAAATTTTCAACATTCGCTTCGTCTTGTTGTTCAAAATACTGTTTACGAGCATCAAAAAAAGCATCGCATTTGCTTCTGAACTCTTTCCAGAGTTTTTGTTCGTTGACTTTTCCTGCGTGACCAATTTTCTTCCAATCGTTTTGCAACTTTTTGATGGTTTCCGCTGTTTTTTTCCATTCCTTGGAATCTTTAATAGCGTCTAACTTTTTAACTAACTCTTGTTTCAGTTGTGCATTTTTGCTGTACAGCTCATTTCGTTCTTTGTAAAATTCTGATTTTTTATCAAAAAACTCGTTGCTAATTCCTCTAAACTCTTTCCAAAGGTCTTCGCTGTATTCTTTAGGTACGAAACCAATTTGTTTCCACTCGGCTTGAATGGCAATGACTTCTTTGGTGGCTTTATCCCAATCTTGATGATTTTCAAAATTACCGGATGTAGCCGTTTTCATTTTTTCGACCAAAGCTTTCTTTTTTTCCAAATTAGCTTGTTGTTCTTCTTTTTGCTTTTCGTAATAAGCCTTGATTTTATCGTAAACCGATTGAACATTTGACCAATATTCTTCTTTTAATTTCTCCCAATGCTCTTTGTAGGTCGGCCCTATTTCTTCCCACTTGTTTTGTAAGGTTCGGATTTGTTTTTCCAATTCCTTTACATTGTCTTTTTCTTTTAGTTCTTTGACCTTGTGAATGATTTGATTTTTGAGTGAATAATTTTTCTTCAAATCATTATCTTGCAGTACTTTATAGATGTTAACATTGTAATTAAAATCTTCGTTTAATTTACTGTACTCAGCTTGTAGTTTTCGATAAACCTTTTCGGGAACAGCACCTATGTTATTCCATTTCTCACGAATTTCTTTAATCTTACCGAAGAGAACTCCTAAATTTTCTTCTTCTTCAACCAATTGTTTAAAGTCGTTGATGATTTCTTTTTTCAATTCGGCATTCTTTTCTTCCTCGGCTTTTATCGCATCTAAATAGGCTTGTTTGTTATCCTTAAACTGTTGAATCAACTTTAAAATATCAGCATTTAGTTCTTTGTTTTTTTCATACAACGCTAACGCCTCTTTATCGTCTTCATCTATGATTACTTCTTCGTTTTTTTCTTCGTTGAAGATGGCGTTAAACTCCTCAATGATTGAATTAAATTCCTTTTCTAATTCTTTGTTGTAAGGTTGGCTGGTCAAGGCTTCCAATCGTTCTTTAATTACTATTTTCTTTTCCATTATATTCGGTCGTTTCGTATATCTTTTAAAGGTTCTTTTGTTTCCGCTATGAAACGTGTCCCGAAGGGCATGTTTTTATAGCGATGTTGGCTGCAGTTTTTATAGTTTTTCTTCAATCTTTTCGTACGTTGTTGCAATAAGTTGAATTTCGTCTTTTTTGTCCTTAGTCAGTTTAACTATGCCGTGTGAAAAGTATGGTTCACCATCCTTTATTCCTGTTACGACTAATTCTGGTCTTTCATCTAATGGAAGTTTTGCATAGAGTTTTGCTGAGTATCTACTTGATAAATTGAATTCCAAGAAGCTATTCGTGTTTCGAAATATAAGAGCTACGGAAACTAATTTGACGTCTTTATTTTTTATTTGAACTAGGTAATTTACAGAAGTAGCTGACGGGTCTCGAATATACTCATCACAATTAATGAACCCTAAACGATTTGATTTTATTTGGTTGTAATACTTTTCTCTTGCTTCATCGATTTTCTTTTGTTCTGCATTGTATTTTTGAACTTCTTCCCTTTCAGACTGTGTTAGAACTCCAAACTTTTGCATTATAGGATTGTATTGAATTTGACTATTTCTTTTTTCTGCTGTAGTCTTATCTGTTATGATTAACGAATTTCCATCATCACCAAAAGTCACACCGATATCATCAAAGCCATTCTTGCTATCTGTGGAAAATTGCCGCTTGTCAGATTGCCAATTCATATTACCATTTTCCTGCCTTTCACCATAAAATGTATAGTAGTTAGTTTCATTTGTTTTGGGAAAGGCAAGTTCAATATCACTATTATCCTTTAAGTTCAATTTTTCATTTTTTTGAAAGACATTTAGTTCTATCATACCTGCACTTGTAAGTAGGTTGCCACCCGAAACAGTAGATAACTTTTCACTAAAAAAGTCTTTCGAGTTATAAAACTCTGTCAATTGAATTTCCACATTACCTGAAACTTCTTGTCCTGTTCTAGTTACAAATGATTTTGCTGGGATAGTGATAATAGTGCCACGATTCCCTTCAATTTCAATATCAACGTCCGAGGGTACCGTAAAAGTTTGGAGTTTTGGTTTAAGAGATTTTCTGAAATCATCAAAAGATAATTTACTAGGTTTCTTAATAGACAAGTAGATTTCAACTCGTCTGTTGTAAAACTGATCAGAAGCAATAGGCAGTAGTTTTCCTTTATAATCTATCGAAATATAATTCGAAGCAATTCCTTTTTCAGTCAAGTATTCTTTGACAGCATGGGTTCTACGTTTTGACAAATTCAAATTATATTCATAATTACCAACCGTGTCGGTGTGACCTATGAGAGAAATAGTATGTTTATCTGGATTAAAATCTTGCAAAATACTGTGTAATTTTCCGACATCATTAATCCTCATAACGTCACTATTGAAATCAAAATAGATATTGTAATCTTGAGCTTCAAGGCTCGTAATAGACACTGTTATTATTGCGATTGTCGCCATTAAATTTCGAAAAATCAGTTTCATACTGTCTGTTTTTTTATTGCTACCAATGTCGGTATTTATACCATTTAAACAGTTCAATTCTAAACACCTGCATTGTTTGAATTTTCAAATTTATAAAAATGGTTTTAATCTGCATACTTATTTTAATAATTGTTTGTTTTAGGATAAGTAAACTACGTTTTTTTGCACTCACATGTCTCGTGTTAGGGATTGTATCCCTAACACGAGCAAAATAGACGATATAAAGCGTTTTTTGATTCCTTATCCGTCTTCATAAAAATTTTCCATAGCTGGTGCTATGCAAAATTTTTATTCATCGTCTAAGAAACCAAAAATTCACTTTCTATTCGCCAATTTCACTCGTGTTAGGGATAGAAACGGCATCCTTTTGCCCTCCCTCCTTTTGGAGGGCAAAAGATATAGTGGATAGCCCGACCCTCATTAGCCAAACAAACGTTCCGCCTTAGCGGTATGTTTGTTTGGCTAATGAGGGGAACACCCAAAAAATAATTTATAGTCAATGCTTTGGGTAACTATTATTCAAATTTTCTTTTGTCCTTATCATAATGTTTCCGTTATTTGCAGGTTGAATCTAAATTAACAGACTATGTTAGCAAGTATTATTTTTACTATTTTATTGATTATTGCGGGAGTGTTTTTTGCTCGAAACGTAAAGAAGATAAGCTACAATATTAAACTCGGAAAAGATGTTGACCGTAGCGACAACAAGGATAAACGACTGAGAAATATGATACGTGTGGCTCTTGGGCAAGGTAAAATGTTGAGAAGACCGATTGCCGGATTTTTGCATATCATTGTTTACGTTGGTTTTGTGATTATCAATATTGAAGTATTGGAAATTATTATTGACGGAATTACCGGACATCACCGAATTTTCTCGGGATTGGGGGGGCTTTATAATTTTCTAATTGGAACGTTTGAAATTTTAGCCTTTTTGGTATTGATTGCCTGTATTGTATTTTTGATTAGAAGAAATGTAATTAAAGTACCGCGTTTTCATAAGCCGGAAATGAGAGGTTGGCCTTTTGATGATGCAAACATTATTCTTTTGTCGGAAGTGGTTTTGATGTCAGCATTTTTAATTATGGACGCGTCGGATTACATTCTTCAAACAAGAGGTGTTCCGCATTATGTGGAAGCCGGAGCCTTTCCCGTTAGTAGTTTTCTTGTTCCGCTTTTAGATGGATTATCGACCGAATCACTTATCTTTTTAGAACGAACAATGTGGTGGTTTCATATTATGGGAATTTTAGCATTTCTTAACTTTTTGCCTTATTCTAAGCATTTTCATATTATTTTGGCATTTCCCAACACCTATTTTTATAACACCAATCCAAAAGGGAAATTTACCAACTTAGAAGCGGTAAAAGAAGAGGTAGAAAAAATGTTTGACCCTAATTTTGACCCTTACGCTGCTCCTGCCGAGGGAGAAGAACAAGCAGAACCGGAAAGATTTGGAGCAAAAGACGTTTTGGATTTGACTTGGAAGCAACTAATGGAT
>JALTUD010000697.1:0-222 GCA_027047735.1 Flavobacteriales bacterium
ATTTAAAACGCCAATATATATATCCGACGGAAGCGGTTTATCTCGATACAACGCCATTTCTGCCACACACTTGGTCGATGTGCTGATTTATATGCGGACCCAAAGTAAATATGCCAAAACCTTTTACAGTACCTTGCCCGTGGCAGGAAAAACAGGAACACTGAGAACCGTAGGAAGGAAATCCATCATAGAAGGTAAACTCAGAGCCAAAAGCGGAACAAT
>JALTUD010000697.1:232-3298 GCA_027047735.1 Flavobacteriales bacterium
AATTATACCTGCACCAATTTTCAAATTAAAAAGAAACTCGAAAAACTGATGATAGCCATAGGAGAATATGAAAGTAAATAGGATTGTTTGGGCGTTCCCTCTTTCTTCTAAAACCACATATCGCTCTCGCGAAACGTAGTTTTAGAAAAAAGAGGTCGGGCTATCACTACTCGCTTTTTTTGCTTGCAACAGCAAGCAAGCAAAAAAGAGCTCAAACATGCCGTTCTATCCCTAACGCAAGTGGAATGAGTGCATAGAAAGTGAGTTTTAGTTTCTTTAGATGATGAAAAAATTCTTTGCATAGCCGAGCTATGGAAATAATTTTTGAAGAAGTTATTTACAGTTTGTGTATAAAAGTGAAATTAGCTTATTTTCTTTTCAATCTAGGCATTTTCAAGAAGCATAGCCGTAGCTATGGTTCGCAAAAATAACGACGAGTGAAATGAAAAGAACTAATTTTTAACTTATAGACAAATTGTAATTAACTTCTAATAAATATAAAGGAAATAAAAACACTTTATAGTGCTCATTATACTTGCGTTAGGGATACAATCCCTAACGTAAAAAGAGCGGTAAGAAAATAAAAACATTTTATGGTGCTCAGATGTCCCGTGTTAGGGATATAATCCCTACCCCCCCCCAAAAAAAAAAACATCACACCTCTTTATTATAATAAACTTTATAATAGTGCATACCTCTGTTCTCATCGTAGCCTTGTTCAACGAATTTATGGATAGAATCCGGGTCGTTAAAGTTCATTTTAAGCTGAATACCTGTGTCTAGCTTGATTGTGTTGGCTATTTTCTTTTTTTCTCTTTGAAGAACAGGAGTAGAAACATCAAAAGCATCGGCAATTTCAACTTCGTATTCTGATTCGTATGCCTTTTTGTAGTCGATAAAGTCGTCTTTTAGTTCTTCGACACCATCAAAGATGGTGTCGTTAAATTTTTCTGTTTCTATGTGTTCGTTTTCCTCGAAAAACTTTACGGTTTGCGATACAAAATCAATTTCTTCTTTCTTCGTTTCGTTGTTGCCGATGACATCCTTTGCAAAGGATTTGCACAAATCCATATAGGCTTTTGTTTCGTAGTTTTCGTCTTTGATAATGTCGATGTTCAAAAAATCTTTTTTCCAATAATCGGCATCGTAATTATTTTGGTCAACCGTTAAGACGATAAGCCCTTTTTCGCTTGTGTTTAAGATGACACAACCTTTGTCTAATTTTTTTATGCTGATTCCTTTTTCCGTAAGTAAATCCAACCGTGTTTCTTTTTCTTGTACTTGCAGAAAAGAATCTTTTCGTTCGGACTTAAAAATACCGATTGCATTGGTCAACTCGCCTTCCAGATACATTTCGTCAAAATATACGACAAATAAATCTCCCGATTTAATGTGTGGATGATTGGATTGGTCATAGAGGTGTTGCGTTATTTTTACTGAATTTTCAAAAAATAATTCTTCATTGGCAAACGTTTGTTCGGCAATGTCTTTCAATACATTATATTCAATGTCAATACCGTATGTAAACTCGTGTTTTTCGGTGGTTTTAACAAAAGGTTTTAGAAAATACTGAGTGAGGAGGTCTTTTAATTCTTCATCGGTTTCCAAAGGAGTTTCCGAAACGAAAATATCTTCTTCGTTGTGTTTGTTTCCTACTCTGTGCAAAGCAACTTGCCCAATTTTTGACGATTCTACATTTATCATTTCCGTAATTAATTAGATGGGGTGCAATATTACCAATTGTATTTTGAAAAGAAAGATGTAGGCGAATATATTTGACTTGCAATGGTGTTATTTTATTTTTATCCTGTTACTTTTGTCCAAACTGAAACAGAAAAACAAGGTAATTGACTTGTTTTAAAAAAATAACAACAAAATGCTGTTAAAATTTTATAGAACCAATCAACCGTTGATTTTGGTTCTATTGCCTTTGATAATTGTCGTCTTGTGGTTTCCCGGTTTTACGGGGGACGAAGGGGTGTATGTAAAAAACAGTACACCTTTGTTTCGATATATCGAACCACAAAACGAATTACTAAACCGTTTAGCGGGAATGTTGTTTGTGTTGGCGGGAGGACTTATTTTAAATAGAACGATTAACAGAAATGAGTTTTTTAAGAAAAATACGTTTCTACCTTCGTTTTTTTATGTGGTTTTAATGAGCTTGTATTCAGATACGACAATGTTGCATCCCATAGCCGTATCTAATTTGTTTATTATTATGGCTTTTCAGAGGTTGGCAAATATTCACAGTCAAGTAAGCTGTAAATCGGAAATGTTTGATGCCGGATTTTATATCACAATAGCTTCTATGTTTTATTTACCTTCTATTCTTTATTTTCCAATGATATGGATGGTGTGGTTTGTTTTCAGACCTTTTCAAGTTAAGGAGTTTTTGTTGCCCTTGTTGGCAGTGTTGGTTGTAGCTATTTATTATTTATCTTCCTTCCTGTTTTTTGAGACAATGGAGGCTTATGATTGGGGGAATTTGTTCAACAGTTCGATGTATATAACGGTTTCAAATAAGAAGATTTCGACTCTGTTATTGGTGTTTGTGTCGCTTTTGTCTTTATTTGGGGCTGTAGAGATAGTAAGAAAACAATTTTCTAATACTATGCGATTTAAGAAGTTGACTACTTCATTGTTTATTTTTGCTGTTATATCTTTTGTGCTAAGTGCTTTTTTATATTTAAAAACGGCATCTTCGGAGGTGTTTTTGTTGATGAGTCCTGTGTATAGTGTGGTGTTGACCTATTTTTTTATGTATTTGAAAAAAGAAAAATTAGGAGAGTTCCTGTTTTTTCTTATAGTAATGGGCGTGTTACTAAATAATTATTTCGGGTGACTTTTTTATGTAAAGAAAATATTCATAGTATGAGAGCTACAAACGCCACTTTCTTATACTTCATTCAACACGCGTTAGGGATTGTATCCCTAACACGAGCAAAATAGACGGTATAAAGCGTTTTTTGATTCCTTATCCGTCTTCATAAAAATTTTCCATAGCTGGTGCTATGCAAAATTTTTATTCATCGTCTAAGAAACCTAAAACTCACTTTCTATCCG
>JALTUD010000698.1 GCA_027047735.1 Flavobacteriales bacterium
TTAGAAACTACTCCTGTATTATTGTTAAAATCAAACAATTCAAAATGGGTAGAATTTACCGAGGGTTGCGTAAAAATAGCCAACCCTAATTTGTCGCCTTGCGGAGATGCTTTCATATAGCCGATTGCACCGGTGTTCCAAGCTCCTCCGTTTGTAGTGTGGTTATGTACTGTACCTACATTTGAAATAACAGGTGTCGTCTGCAATCCACTACATCCGTTAATCAAAAATACATTAAATTGGTTGCTGTTCCACTTATGGCAAATTACCCAAATATCAGAACCATTTGCGTGTTGAACGGCAGTTATTTTTTCGGTTGTGTTTGACATTAACAAGACGTTTTTGGTAGAAGTAACTGCCCCTAAACCACCGTTTAAACTCATATCGACAATGGAGTATCGAACTCCGTTACCATTTGCCAATTGGTCAACGGTAAACACATAATAAATACCGGGTGCATACGGTTTGGGTACGATTACAGCCGATTGCGTAGCACTTTGATGTCCCATTAATCCGGAACCGTTTTGCATGACCGAGTGTGTAGCATCCCAAATGTTTTGTCCGTTGGTGTAAAAAAGCAGATTTCCAAAAGCATCGGAAATAGTTGCAACTCCTTCCCATTGGTTAATTGATCCATTGGTTAGGGCTACTGGACTACCTCCGGTAAAATCCAATCCGGCATTGTATCCGAAATACCAATTCATTCCTTCTCCTTGCCCCAAACTTGCGAATGGAATGATTAAGGAGATGTACAGTGCAATTTTTAAAAGTACTTTCATGGCTTATTTTTGTTTTAGGTACAATGTTATAGCTTGTAGTCCTTCTTTGGTAAGTGTTTTTTTGTTTTCCTTTTTTGCCAACCAATTTTGTATTACTTTTTGGTTTTCTTCTTTGGAAACAGCGTAATTATATGCAGGAAAATAATTTTCTACTTTACCGCTTTTAAAATATTTTTTTAGTTGTTCTTCCTTAATGAAGTACATTTGTTTGTACTGCGTGTTTTTACTTTCTTTACTTTTTGGAAGTATTACTTTCGATGGTTCTTCCGTGTGAACTCTTTTGGTTTCTTGTCCGAATGAGAGTTGAGTAATTCCCGCGAGAATAATTGTTAAAAGTATGATAGGTGTTTTCATAGTACGATGTGAATATGTCTGAATTAAACAAAGGTAAGTTTGTTTTTATTAATAGTCAATACCTAATGGTAGGTATCCTTATGGTGTTTGCGGATTTTAGGAGCGTATTGATATGTCGTATTTTAAGATGCTCTATTGGAGTTTTGACTTTTCATAACGAAAGGACTTGCGGATTTAAGGTAAAATTAAAATCATTAATTTTATTTGCATTTTTCTTGCATTCTTTTGTTATCTTACTATTTTTGCAGAAACAAAATTAATACATAATGATTAAAAAAACAACTATTTTATTTATGTTGGCATTCGGATTTTGCTCAACATTTGCACAAGAACTCAACATTGAATGGGGAGCTACATTCGATAGCAAAACAGAGGTACAAAAAATACTAGGTTTTAGTGAACATAAACTTGTTGCCTATTCCATGAAAGGAAAAAAAAGATACGTAGGAACCTATTCTGAAAAGGGTTTCAAGGAACTTTATTCAGGAGAGTTGATATTACCAAAAGTTGAAAACAAAAAAACAAATATGTTAAACATGTTTGTTACGGGAGATCACCTTTCGGCTGTATTATATGTGATTAACAAAAAAACAAAGTCGTTCACGCTTTATTCTCAAAAAATAACGTTAAAAGGTAAACTAAGCGGTAAACCTCAAAAAATATATACTTCGGAAAAAACACTGGACAAAATGAAAAACATGACTGTTGGTTCAGTAACATCGAAGGATGAAAAGAAAATAATCATCTATTTTAACAGGATGAATAAAGAGAAAACAACTATTTTCAGTGATGTTATTGTTCTAAATGCCGGTGATGAAATGGAACAAGTAAGCCAATCAAAATACGATTTTAGTGTTAAGGGAAGTAAAAAAGAAAAAGTTGCGTTTAACCTTTCTTTTTTCGTGGAAAATAACGGGAATTTTTCTTTGCTGGAAAATATCGAGGTTAATGATGAAACTCACTTAAAATTACATCACTATAATAAAGACGGTAAAGATATGGGGGAAAGTGCAATAACAAGTGATGATAAAATACTATATAGACCAGAGGTAAAAATTAAAAACAACTCTGTTTATATCGTTGGTTATTATAAAAACAGAAACACCAAACGTTTTGGTTTTTCTGGATTGTATCTCGTTAGACTAAATGAAAAATTTAGGATAGAAAAAATGACCACAAGTAAATTTTCAGATAAATTTAAAGAAAACTTATATTCAAAGAAAAAGATAAGTAAACAGAATGCCAAAGGAAAAGAATTATTAGTGCCTTCAGCATACAGAATGAATGAAGTCTATGTTCATTCTGACGGTTCACTTACTGTATTATCTGAATATTATCAAGTAGTTGTAACAACACAAAAAAATGGAACAAAAACCACAACAACTACATATGGAAATATTTTATTTTTCAACTTAAATAAAGACGGAGAAATAGCCTCATCAAACGCGATAAAAAAGTATCAACAAAGCACTTCTGTTTCTCCCGGAGTCGGACTAGGGGCTGTATCGGGGGGCTTAAGTCTTTTTGTTGTAGTCACCATAGAAACAAAAGATAAAAAGAAAAAATATTGGTCTTATAAAAGTATAGCAGATGAGAGGGGAAATGTTTATTTGTTATTCAATGACCATTTTAAAAACTCGGCGGATGGAGAAAATGATTTATCAAAAGCCATGAGAAACCCCAAAAAAAGTGTTCCTTTCTTAGTAACAATAAATAAAAATGGTGACTTTAAGAAAAAAGCAATGGTTTCGTCTGGAGATACAGAAACGTATATCGTTCCACAGGTTACTTACGATATTCCTGATTCTTTGGAATTTATTATTTGGGGTATTTGGAAAAAATCAAATAAATTTGGATTAGCTAAGATAGAAAAGTAAGCTATTACTTTTAATTTTTTTAGGGATAAAGTTAAGTGTTTTTTTATCGTCTAAAGAAAGCAAAAATTCACTTTCTTACAGTTTTATTCTGTGTTAGGGATTGGTATCCCTAACACGGAACATCTAAGCACAATAAAACGGTTTTATTTTCCTTATACTTGTTAGAAGTTAATTACAATTTGTCTATAACCTTAAATCCGCAAGTGAACTTCTATTCCAAAGCCAAACTCCGCATCATTATTGGCAATGCTCGCTTTTCGCTACTCACCGTAGCTATGGCTA
>JALTUD010000699.1 GCA_027047735.1 Flavobacteriales bacterium
TCAATATCGTAGCCACGGGATTAGGCGTAGAATACACCGTAGATGCAGGTCAAGACGTATCCATTGCAATAGGCGAAAGTACAACGCTTAACGGAACAGCACCCGACGGATTTGAATGGACACCACCCAATAACCTTTCCTCAACCACAACCTTAGACCCCGTAGCATCACCCGAAGAAACCACCACGTATTATTTATCTTACACCGCCGACAACGGATGCACGTATGTCGATGATGTCGTTGTCAATGTCTTTGAGCCGATAAGCGTACCCAATACCATCACCCCAAACGAAGACGGATACAACGACCGTTGGGTAATAAGCCGAATAGAAAACTACCCCGGAGCAGAAGTCAAAGTTTACGACCGATGGGGACAACAAGTCTTTCATTCCATAGGATACACCAATGCCAAACAATGGGACGGCAAAAAAGGAGGAAAAAGAGTCCCCGCAGGAACATATTTCTATACCATTGACTTAAAAAACGGAGGGAAGAAGAGCGTTTATGTAGGAACATTAACAATTCTATGGTAATGAGAAAGAAGGAAACAGGAAAGATAAAGATTTGGGCGTTCCCCAAGGGTCGGGCTATCACTACTCACTCTTTTGTGTTGCATAAGTGCAACAACACAAAAGGAGTTCAAACACGCCGTTCTATCCCTAACGTGCCCTCGCACAATCCCATCGTTGGAATACTGGTTCTGTTCTTGTTTTTCTTTGCTCAAATCGGAACAGCACAACAAGAAGTTCAATTCAGCCAATACAATTTTAATTATTTTGCTATAAATCCGGCAATGGCAGGAAGTAAATCGTGCTTGCAATTCGCTTTAGGCTACCGAAAACAATGGATGAATTTAAAAGGAGCACCCGCAACCGGATTCGGAAGTTTCACAACAGCACTCACGCCCAAAAGAAGGTCAGTAAACGGAACCAAACACGGAATAGGAATGTATGTCGAAAACGATGTAATAGGTCCTTTTGCCCGAACATCAATCAATTTGGCGTACGCCTACCATTTTCCGATGGGAAGAGATATAACCGCGTCGGTAGGAATTTTTGCCGGTATTCATCAATTAAAATTTGACGCCACAAAAGTAACGCTAAACAACAGTTACGACCCATTGGTGAGCGGTTCTCAAAACACACTCATCGTCCCCGATTTCTCACCGGGTATATTTTTAAAAAACAAAGATTGGTTTGCCGGTTACAGCATAAAACAACTCGCCAAAAATAAATGGAAAGTAGCAGGAACAAAAGACACACGAAGCCGATGGCATCATTACCTCGTGGGTGGTAAAAGATTTGATGCCGGAAAAATCAATCTTGTACCTTCAGCTATGTTAAAGTACGTATGGGTAACAACACCATCGCTAGATTTAAATCTAATGGTAGAATTTAGCAAAGACTTCTCAGTAGGAATAGGTTGGCGAAACCAAGACCAAATCGGAGCCATGTTCAAACTTCGTTTTGCAAAGTACCTCACTTTAGGATATTCCTTTGATTATACCACTTCAAGCATCCGCTACGGAAGCTCAAATACACATGAACTTATATTGGTCATCAGTGCTTGCTCACACGACAGAAGCACAATCTATGATTGCCCGATTTTTAATTAAACCTTATTTTTTTACCCTTAAATTTAAAAAGAGATGCAATCAAACAATACAGAATTAGTATTTAACGCTTGGTTTATTATTGATATAGCAACTAATTTATCAAAATACGTTATCCTAAAACCTTATTGTTTAAGCGGAAGCGATGAAGAAAAGCTAAAAACCTTAAAAATTTTAGCCGAAACAGATTACTTGACGTCCGAAAGAATTGATTTTGCTCATAATAGCACGGTTGAAATTGGAGCTAAAAGTTTAAAGGGTTATACACATAAGTCTTTGATAAATAATTATTTTGAAATGAACATAGATTATTTTCTAAGCGAAATGGAAAAAAATCTACCGCCAATATTAGAGTTTAAAGGAGGTATGTTAGGAGATAACAAGGTAACAAAACAAAAGTTTCCGGATGCACCCTTATTTGTTCAAACCTTTTTGATGGAAAATGAATACGGAGAAATGAAGCCCTATACAACACCCGAAAATAAAGCATGGTATGCATCTGAAAAAAGAAGAATTGATGAAAAATCAAAAGGTTTCCAAAACTGATTTATGAAGTTGGAACTAGTACAGGATTGTTGTTTCATTGTATGAATTTTGTAACTTTGTTTAAAACAGCTTCATCTATGGCAAATTTGGTGGTGTTTATACCAAATTCATCAATGTTTCGTCTTATGATTTCCCACGCATCAATCAGTTGGGGGGTAGCACTTGAAAAAATTTGCTTACAAGACAGACCTGTCTCATCATTAGAAGTTACGAACTTACTATTTTCTTGCAAATAGAGTAAGCCTAGCCAAGAGTTTTCTTTTGAAATAGTAGGTTTGTTTTCAATCTCAAAAAATACATTTTGATTTTCTACAACAACTATTTCTGTTGCTGAAACCAAAGTTAGCTTTAACAAAAAAGAAAATATAAATAACAGTATGTATTTAAGTAGTTTCATTTTGGTCTTTTTCAAAGATATGGAGGGTTTTATCTTGTGTATGTGCATAAATTCTATTGCCACTTACTTTTATAGTACCTACCATTCCATTTTTCTTTTCAAAATCGTGTTTCCAAAGTATTTTACCTGATTCCGGATTTAGTACTCCTATTTTTGCAATGGCATCTCCCATATTTTGAGAAAAATATACTAAGCCATTGTTTACAACAATTCGATTATCAGGGTACACATTCACGTTATTAAACTCATCACTTACATCAATTATTTTCACTTTATTTGTTTTTGTATTAAGTATTGCCAAGTGAAATTCTGTCATAGATAAAAATTGCAAACCATATAAAAATTCGTTTTCAGAATTTGTGAATTTATAGTTATAAACCTGCTCTTTTTTACCAGTTTCTATATCTATGCTATATGTTTTGTCCAGCTCAACATATAATTTATTGCCTACTTTTAAAATATTTGTAGTTCCCGCTCCTAATGGTTCGTACTTATCAAATAAATCTTTGTAATAACATTCCCAAATACATTTATTTTCAAATGTAAAAACTCCAAATTTTTCATTGTTTTGAGAAAGAAATAATTTGTCAGTAAGTACTTGGTAAACCCCATTAAAACCAAGTTTGTCAAAGCGGCTTAGCAATGTTTTTTTTGAAAAGTTATAAATTCCATAAAAGACATTATTACCATCATTACCGCCAACTAATGAATTACCA
>JALTUD010000700.1 GCA_027047735.1 Flavobacteriales bacterium
TATCGTTTATCCACATTGTCCCTTCAAGAGTCATTTCATGCTTACGTCTCGGGATAAATTGTATCTGATAACACCATTTATTGTCGATAAACATACTATCCTCCAAATAATAGCGGTATGACAAAAGCCCTTTATTAGCTATGGGACTGACAAAGTTCTTACCGAAAATAGGAACAAAATTCTCGTATAAGTTGACCTGTTGGTACATATCCCCTGTAAATTGAGCAACGCTCTTGTTTTTAACTCCGGAAACTTTGGTTGCTTTAATAAACTCTTTTTGAGCTTTTGGTTTTCTACGATAATAGAAATCAGAAATCCCTTCTGTTATGAAAATAGGTAAATAATCTTTCTCTAAAGTTGTATCAATATTATCAAAAATAAAATCAAATTGTTTAAATACTTTTCGGTTCTTAAACTTTTCCGTTAGATTATTGATGTCAAATTCTACTCGATTATAGACTTCGTATTGATAGGCATCCAATTTTTCACGGTTGTTGGCGTCTTTGTATTTAATTACCTGTCTTAAAATAGGATGAGCCGGATTCTCTGTCGGTCGAATGATAACTTCTTCCAATTGTTCAACAGCCGGTTCAAGCAAGAAATTAACTTCTTGTTCTTTATCTTTTTTGATTTTAATCTTCTTGGTTTTATACCCAACAAACGAAGCACATAAACTATCGGAAGCATAATATGTTTCGAGGTTATAATAGCCACTAAAATCAGTGGTCGTACCTATTTTTGTTCCATTAAAATACACATTCACATAAGGAAGCGTATCGCCGTTGGAAGCGTCTAAAACAATCCCATGAACAATGGTTTTTTGACTAAAAACACATGGAACCATAAAATAAAGACTAGTAAGAAACAATATGATTTTTAACAAAACAATTCTCATCTATATCTTATTTTTCTTTTCTACTCGTTTAGCTACAACTACTCCAATCTCATACATGATAAAGATAGGAAATGTTACGATAATCTGACTTATAATATCGGGAGGAGTTATAATGGCAGACAAAACCAATATAGCGACTAAGGCGTGTTTGCGATACAATTGTAACATTCTTGAACTAATAACCCCCATTTTGGTCAGTAAATAAATGACAATAGGAAGTTCAAAAAATAATCCGCTGAAAAGCGTTGTTGTCGTAATTAAAGAAAGATAACTATTAATTGTTATGATGTTCTCTACCTCCTTTGTTATTTGATAGCTTCCGAAAAATTGAACAGTTAGAGGACTAACCACATAATACCCAAAAAGAACCCCCAGAAAAAAAAGTAAAGAACTCCAAAAAACAACACCTCTTGAAACTTTTAACTCTGATTCTTTAAGTGCCGGTTTAAAAAATTGCCACAATTGAAAAAACACAAAAGGGAAAGTTAGAATAATAGCTCCAACGATAGAGAAATACATATTGGTAGAAAATTGAGCCATCATTTCAGTAGATTGCCATTTTATAGGTATATCAACACCACATAAAGCATCCCCCATTCCTGCTATTTGCGAAACCCAACAAAAAAAACGATAGGTTGGAAAATCGGAGTTTGCCATTTTGATATAGACATGCTCAACTATTGGCTCGGTATAGACAAATAGCAACATAGCCACCACCACAATAGCAATAGCAGATTTTACCAACCTCCATCTCAACTCTTCTAAATGCCCTAAAAAAGACATTTCTTTATCGTTGTGTATTTCATCCATAATTAAATGCAAAGAAAACCAAGAAAACTAACAAATAAAAACGTTTTCATAAATAATACCTATAAAAAAAATGCCCTAACCTAATTGATTAGAGCATTTAATATTAGATTTTCAGTAAATTACTTTTCACTTCCTTCATTAACTGAATAAATTACTTTTAAGGCATCTTGTTGCCTGAGTTCATCTTGAACACCCTTAACCATTCGGATTTCAGCTTTGTTATCTACTTTAAAGTTATTGTAAACTTCGCTGTTCCAAACATCTTTATATTCTTCCTTCTTCTCTTTCAGATAAACACCAATAGCAGACATATTGGGCACAATTGCATCATCCAATTGTACACGGTAATTCTCACCGTATTTCTTATTTTTAGGACGACCGATAAAGTAAGTAAATATAGTTTTGGTTTTATCTAATTTTGTAACAGCCGATGCTGTTGTTTTTTCAATCTTTAAATTAGATTCTTTTTCTTTAGAAACAGAAGTTACCATAAAGAAGAACAAAAGCATAAATACAATATCGGGAAGAGATGCCGTGGATATCGCAGGGTCTGTCCTTTTTTTGTTTTTTGAAAATTTAGACATAATCTTCTTCGTTTTTAATTTGTATTAACGTTCTTAGCTTTCATTATACGTTTCGGATAAACCGCTCTTAACGCTTTTATTTTGGCTCTATCCTCTTCGTTTTTCTCATTTAGCTTGTTGTAAGGAATGTTAAATTTTTCACGACTTAACTCATCTCTTAATTCATTCAATCCCAACATAATTTGATCTAAAACCTTTAAGTAGGTCTCAAATTTTGTTGAGTTATCCAACTGGATGGTTACCATACCTTCTTTTGCCAACTCATTATACTCACCAACAAGATTAATTGTATTCAATTTATTTTCATAAATATTTACAGAATCTTCATAGGCTTGTTCACCTTGAGCTACATAACCTTTATACAATTTCAATTTGGCTTCTACATCAGCTTTTCTAACAGGTGTTAATTTCGGCCAATTAGTAGCTGTTAAAGGGTGAACATAAAACTCACGCACTTTTTCTTTGATATCTTCAATCTCTGCCGGTTCTTTCTCCAATAAAATTTGGTCTTTACGGTTAGCGATAATTTCTAAAACGTTTTTAGGTAATACCTTTGGAGGAATTTGCCCCTCGGGCACACGTTGTGGCAAACGTTCTTCAATCACTTTCTCTTTGTGAAGAGTGGTAGTAACCAAGAAGAATATCAACAGCAAGAACGCAATGTCTGCCATCGAACTCGCATTTATTTCTTCGACTTCTCTTGCCATTATTTGTTTTTTTTATTTAATAAATTTCATTACCGAACCGCCAATCCATGCAAGAATAGCAATTCCTCCCAAGATAACAGTCATTGAAAAGGCAGCACTTACCATTTTCCAATTTTCAGGAGTATATAGAGGTTCGTAATTGGGATTGTTTGCCATTTCTTGTGCTTCCATTGCTACATATTCAGCCGGCACTACATCACTTGTAGTTGCATAGACTACATAAGCTAAGATTAAAAAAGCTACAGCTCCGATTAGACCAACGATGTAACGT
>JALTUD010000701.1 GCA_027047735.1 Flavobacteriales bacterium
CGATATGAGCGAAGGATTATTGAGGGTTACAAACCACCAAGATCATCCTACCAATCCTTATTACAAAGTTTTCTTCTTCTACACTCAAAATGAGGCTGACTTCTTTGAAAATCTACTCAAAGAAAATAAATTACCCTACGAAAAAGACACAGAAAATACAAGAGGAAAAACTATGTTTTTATTCGCTATAAGAAAAACCGATTTAAAAACCGCAGACCGACTCAATTATTTAACCATCGGACATTTTCGTAAACCTATTTTTGAAAATAAATTTATGCGTTACGGAGTCGTTATTTTTGGATTCTTTCTTATTTTATTAGGAATCATAGGGTATCTATTTAGCGGAGTTGAATAAATCTCTTTCTAATAGAATGATTTGGGCGTTCCCCTTACAGCATAAAAAAGTAGTCCCATTCGCACTCCCCCACTCTCCCTACTTTTCAACGCCGTAAGGGTCGGGCTATCACTACTCGCTTTTTTTGCTTGCAAACAGCAAGCAAGCAAAAAAGAGCTCAAACACGCCGTTCTATCCCTAACGCGAGTGAAATTGGCGAATAGAAAGTGATTTTTTGGTTTCTTAGACGATGAATAAAAATTTTGCATAGCCCCAGCTATGGAAAAATTTTATGAAGACGGATAAGGAATCAAAAAACGCTTTATATCGTCTATTTTGCTCGTGTTAGGGATACCAATCCCTAACGCGAAATGAAATAAGTGCAAGAAAGTGGAATTTGTAGTTCTCAGACGATGAATAAAAACAAACAAAACATAACTATCTACATAAAATCAACAAAATGAACATCGAAGAATTAAGAAATTACTGTCTATCCTTTGCTGAAACCACCGAAGAATTTCCATTCGATGAAAAGACATTGGTCTTTAAAGTATTCAACAAAATGTTTCTTCTAACCAATATTGATGATTTTAACAGCATAAA
Organism: Flavobacteriales bacterium; assembly: GCA_027047735.1. Taxonomy (GTDB): domain Bacteria; phylum Bacteroidota; class Bacteroidia; order Flavobacteriales_D; family Parvicellaceae; genus S010-51. The sequence goes on from JALTUD010000701.1 coordinate 938, forward strand.
TATTAAATGCGACCCCGAACTAGCACTAGAACGCAGAGAAACACACCCTGAAGTAACCCCCGGTTACCACATGAACAAAAAACATTGGAATACCGTTAAAACAAACCAAAACATAGGAGATGAAACACTAAAAAAATGGATAAATGAATCATACAATTTAGTAGTTAAAACATTACCTAAAAAAACACAACAAAAAGTAAAGAATCGTAATTGCGAATAACAAATACACTCGCTAATATTTATTTAATTTGTTGGTACAATCCTTTTTTTAACGGATATTTGCAAAGTAGAATAAGAGATTGGTGCGAAAGCGAATAAACAATTGCAATAACAAGGAATTATGAAAAAAATAAAATTAGCCATTAATGGTTTTGGAAGAATAGGAAGAGTATTGACAAGAGCCATTCAAAATCATCCTAACATTGAGTTAGTAGCCGTAAATGATTTAGCTGACGCAAAAATGTTAGCTCATTTATTAAAGTACGATTCTGTTCACCGAAAATTCCCATTAGAGGTCAACTCAACAGAAGACGGAATCGTAATAGGAAAAAACCTTGTGAAAATTTACAATAAAAGAAATCCCGAAGAGCTACCATGGGGAGAATTAGACATTGATGTAGTTGTAGAAAGCACAGGAATATTCAGAACACGTGAAACCGCAAGTAAACATCTTACGGCAGGAGCAAAAAAAGTCATTATTTCTGCACCCGCAAAAGGAGGAGAAGTAAAATCCGTAGTAGTAGGAATTAACGATGAGGTTTTGGACAAAGAAAATGATACAGTACTTAGTAATGCTTCTTGTACTACAAACTGTGCTGCTCCAATGGTTAAAATCATTGATGATTTTTATGGTATAGAAAGTAGTTTTTTAACAACTATACACTCTTATACCGGCGACCAACACCTGTTAGATGCTCCTCACAAAGATTATCGCCGAGCAAGAGCAGCTGCGGAATCAATCATACCAACAACTACGGGAGCAGCAATTGCAGTAACAGAAATTCTACCACATCTAAACGGAAAAATACAAGGTTCAGCAGTTCGCGTCCCTACACCTGATGGTTCTTTGACTGATATTACTTTTCTAGTCAAAAAAGAAACAACAAAAGAAGAAATCAACCAAAAATTCAAAGACGCATCTGAAACCTATCTAAAAGGAATTTTGGAATATACAGAAGACCCTTTAGTTTCAGTCGATATTGTCGGGAACACACATTCTTGTATTATCGATGCTCAATTAACCGAGGTAAATGGCAGATTGGTTAAAGTTGTTGGATGGTATGACAATGAAACCGGCTACTCTAATCGTTTAGCTGATTTAATAGATTTGCTCTTTTAATAAAAAAGGTGCTAGAAAAAAAGAGGTACTCAATTACCTCTTTTTTTTCTTTTTATACTTTTTTCGTCTTTCTTCCCTAAGCACTTGCATCTCTTGCATTCCTTTATACAAAGAAACTTCCACTTGTTTTCTTATTAGTTTGATTACATCTTCTGAGGCTATACCACCATATTGTGCTGTCTGAATAGGTGTTCCAAAATGATAATAAATATGTTTTCTTCTAGGAAGAAGTGTTCCTCCCCAACCGGATACAAGAGGAGGAATATTTTCTCCGCCTTTTAAGTATTTATCAGCAATCCCCGTATCTTTAAGCCATTGACCAATAAACGAACGCATAATATCATCTTTATCCAATAGAATATCATATAGCTCATCTCCCCCTAGTCCCGCTATGGGTATGATAGGATATTTATTTTCAATAGCCAGCTTCACAAAACCATAGCGTTCTTTCCAAATTAGCTGATATTCTTCCCCTTGTTTTTTGAAAGCTTCATTTGTTCCTCCCGGAAAAACCAAGATATGTTGATGTTGGTTCATTAAATTTCTGCAATTTTCTCTACTGGCAATAACTCCTCCTATATCAGTTATAAGCTTTCTCCAGATAGGAATATGCCGTTGCATTTTATCAACTAGAGGGCGTAAAAAAATTCTCTTTTCATTCCATAACTTAGACATGTATAAAGGTCCATCGGTAATCCCCAACAATGTATGATTAGATACATATAGAGCCGGTTGATGCTTATCTAAGTTATCCAATCCCGAATATGTAGGCTTAAAATACCATTCCACAATATTCTGAATGGCTTTCACCACTTTTTTATTGGGAGGTCTTAGATTAGAATTAGGTCGGAGATAGTTTTTCATTTACAAAATAGTTTTCGTAAATATAACCAAAAAGAAAGGCAATTGCAAATGTTGCTTATGTTAATACAGTGCAAATGTAATTTGAATTGAAATACATTAATTATCAACAGATTAACTCTTATCC
>JALTUD010000702.1 GCA_027047735.1 Flavobacteriales bacterium
ATTTTTGCGAACCATAGCTACGGCTATGCTTCTTAAAAATGCCTAGATTGAAAAGAAAATAAGCTAATTTCACTTTTATACCCAAGCTGTAAATAACTTGTTCATATTTTATTTCCATAGCTGGGGCTATGCAAAGAAAATATTCATCGTCTAAGAATACTAAATTCCATTTTCTTTGCACTTATCTCAACTGCGTTAGGGATTGGTATCCCTAACACGGGACATCTGAGCACAATAAAACGGTTTTATTTTCCTTATACTTCTTCAAAATTCTTTTCCATAGCTGGGGCTATGCAAAAGAATTTTTCATCGTCTAAGAAAACTAAACTCCGTTTTCTTTGCACTCACCTGCCCCGCGTTAGGGATAGAACGGCATGTTTGAACTCCTTTTGGTTTGTTGCATTGTTACCAATTAAGTATATAGATATAATCTACTAAATTAATTTAAGTGAGCTTACTCTTCTTCATAAAATTATTCCATAGTTATTACTATGCAATAATTTTCTTCATCGATTAAACTCACTTAAATTAATTTTCTATGACTAATCTATATATTTAATTGGTATGCAAACCAAAAGAGTGAGTAGTGATAGCCCGACCTTTCAAGAGTAAAAAACATATAGAGCAACGGTATGTTTTTTATTCTTGAAAGGGAACGCCCAAATAATAAGATGATTGAGAAAAATTATTTTACATTGTATTATCAACTTGCTGTTTTGTATGATTTGAGTATATTTGTTTGGTATGAATAGGTATAAGTTTTTGAGTTATTGGTTCTTCTCTGTATTGAGTCGCTTGTTTTTGCTTCTTTTTTTTGTGATTGGGGCGAGTTGTGTTTTGTTTGCTCAAAATGAGGACAGGATATTGGAATTGGAGTTGGTTGTAGAGACTGAAACGGCTCAGGATAAATTGGCGGAACATTATTTGGAATTGTCGAAATTGTATCAGGAGACAGATGTAAAGAAGGCTTTGGAGTATGTTAAAAAATCGATACAAATCAGCGAAAACATTCATTATGTAACTGAAAAAATTAAAGGGTTGCATCAACTGGGGAATTTGTATAGAAAGGAAAAGGAGTTTGATAAAGCTGTTGAAGTTTTGAACACCTCTTTGGAACTTTCTAAAACGCATCTGAATCAAAAAAGTATTGCATTATCGTATATTTATTTGGCTGATGTTTACAGGGAATTGAGAGAGAGAGAGAAGGCGAAGGATTATTATTTTAAAGCACTTAAAATCGCTGAAAAAATCAAGAATGAATGGATTAAGGCTAAAGTGAATACGGGGTTGGGTGAATTGAGTCGTTCTTTTGGACAGAATAATATAGCTCTTCAGTATTATTTAGAAGCCTTGAATAATATTTTGCAAACGGACAATGTTTATTTGCAAGGGGTTGCGTATAAGAATATCGCTGAAATGTATAAAGAAAACAGGGATATTGAAAAGAGTATAGAATATTTTAAGCAAGCTTTGGATAAATTTGAACGTATAGACAACAAAAGAGAGTTAGCTGAGGTCAACTTTTCTTTAGGGGAGCTTTATCAGCAGAAAAAACAATTTGATAAAGCTATTGTTTATATGAAAAACAGTTTGGGGTTTGCCGAACTTGCCGGTCATCAAGACTACATTAAAAAGGGGTATAAAAATTTAGCGGAAGTTTATGAGCAGAATAATGATTTTAAGAATGCGTATGATTATCTGAAATATTATAGTGCTATAAAAGATACAAAATTTATTTCCGAATTGGAGGCTCAGATAGAATTAGAGAAGAAGAATAGGGAGATAGCCTTAATTAATCAAGAGAATCAATTTAGGGTAGAGAAGGAGAGGAGCAGAACCTATATCTTGCTTTCGATAGCTATATTGACCATTATTTTTAGTCTTATTTTGTATTATAATTTGAGGCAGAAGAATAAGATTAACAAAGAATTGGAAAAGGCTACTGAATTAGCTCAACGTTCCAAGAAGGATAAGGAAGAGTTTTTTGCTTATACAAGTCATGAAATCAGAACGCCGTTGAACGCCGTTGTGGGTATGACTCAATTGTTGGAGCAAACGAATTTAGATGAGGTGCAATACAAGTATTTAAAAACAATAAAGTATAGTGCAAAAAATATTTTATTCTTGGTGAATGATGTATTGGATTTAGCCAAATTGGAAAAAGGGGCAATTGTTTTGGAGAAAATCGACTTTTCTTTACGTTCCATAGTCAATGAAATCATAGATGCTTTAAGTTTTAAAACGAAAGAAAAACCGGTTTTGCTTCGGGCTGATATAGGAGAAGATGTTCCCGATAGAATAAAAGGAGACCCTTTGCGATTAAACCAAATATTATTGAATTTAACGGATAATGCTTTGAAGTTTACAAAGAAAGGGGAAGTCGTTATTTCCATTCGGAAAGAAGGAGAAACAGACGATAGGGTTACTTTATATTTTGAGGTATTGGATACGGGGATAGGTATTCCTGCGGAGAAAATAGAGAAAATATTCAAAAGCTACGAGCAGGCAGGGGTAGATACTACGCGTAATTATGGAGGAACCGGACTTGGTTTGGCTATAACCAAACAATTGGTAGAGTTAATGGACTCAAAAATCAAAATAAAGAGTAAGGAGGGAGAAGGAACGGTGTTTTCTTTTTGTATTACTTTTCCAAAGGGCGAGGAAGTTGATGCATCGAAGAAGGTTAAGGACAGTATCGAAAGTCTATCAAACGTATCTATTTTAGCTGTGGACGACACGGATTTGAATCGCTCGATTTTTTATGATTTGGTACATTCCGAAAAACACAATGTTTCGGTTGATTTAGCCGAAAATGGAGAAAAAGCATTGATGTTATGCAATAGTAAAAAGTATGATGTGATATTAATGGATTTGCAGATGCCTGTTCTGAATGGTTTTGATACTACGAAGAGGATTCGGGCAGACAAAAATAACTTGAATTACAATACACCGGTTATAGCTATGACGGCTCATGCTATCGACGGAGTGGCAGAACGATGTGATGAGGCGGGGATGGATGATTATATCGCAAAACCGATTAACTTATATCAGTTGTATGGAAAGATAAAAAGAGTTTTACCGACAGTTGCTGTGCAAGAAGCAGTTTCCGAAAACGAAGTAACACCAAAAGAGGAATCGTCATTTCTGATTACAGATACGGTTAATCTTACGGGATTGGTTGAGTTAATGGGAGGGAAAACAGAAAAGATGGTAAAGTACATCGATTTATTTCTAAAAAATGTACCACCTGATTTTGA
>JALTUD010000703.1 GCA_027047735.1 Flavobacteriales bacterium
TTTTAGCTAATTCGGAGGCTAATTTTATACGCTGTGCTTCTCCTCCGGATAAGGTTGTGGAAGGTTGTCCTAATTTTACATACCCCAAACCAACAGCATTGAGCGTTTTTAATTTTCGATAAATAGATGGGATGCTTTCAAAAAATGTTTCTGCCTCGCTAATCGGCATTTCCAACACGTCGTTTATTGATTTTCCCTTGTAACGGACTTCCAAGGTTTCTCTATTGTAACGCTTTCCCATACAAGCATCGCACTCTACCAAAACATCGGGCAAAAAATTCATTTCAATGGTTTTTACTCCGGCACCTCTGCACTCTTCACACCTTCCTCCTTTGACATTAAATGAAAAACGACCGGGTTTGTATCCCCTAATTTTAGACTCCGGCAAATTGGCAAACAAACTTCTTATATCTCCGAATAAATTGGTGTAAGTAGCCGGGTTGGAACGCGGGGTTCTTCCTATCGGTGATTGGTTGATTTCAATAACTTTATCGATATTTTCAAGACCTTTGATACTACCATAAGGTAACGGTTTTTTTACACTTTTATAGAAGTGTTGGTTTAAAATCGGGTATAGTGTTTCATTAATCAATGAAGATTTTCCACTTCCTGAAACTCCTGTTACACAGACAAATTTTTGTAAAGGTATCTTGATAGATACATTTTTTAGATTATGTCCGGTTGCATTTTTTAGTTCTATAAATTGACCGTTTCCTTTTCTCCTTTTTTTCGGTACTTCTATTCCAACTTTTCCGGATACATACTGACTAGTCAAAGATTTTTCTTTTCTCAATTCCTTAGGAGCTCCCATCGAAACTATATGTCCTCCATTCACTCCGGCTCCAGGGCCTATATCTATTAAATAATCGGATTCCAACATTATTTCTTTATCGTGTTCTACAACGATAACCGAATTGCCGTTATCTCGTAATTCTTTTAAGGAGTTTATCAATCGTGTATTATCTCTTTGATGCAATCCAATGGATGGTTCGTCTAGTATATAGAGAACTCCTGTTAAATCAGAACCTATTTGAGTTGCCAAACGGATGCGTTGGGCTTCGCCCCCCGAAAGTGTTTTTGCACTTAAATTTAATGATAAGTAATGTAAACCGACATTTAACAAAAATCCGACTCTATCTTTTATCTCTTTAATAATATCTCGACCAATCTTTAGTTGCGAATCTGTTAACTGTTCGGGCAATGTGTTTATCCAATCGTAAAGTTCGGACAAATCCATCTGTGTAAGCTGATATATATCTGTATCGGCTACTCGATACAACAGCGAACGACTTTTAAGTCTTGAACCTTTACACTCGGGACAAACAATTTTATTGGTAAAACTATCCGCCCAACGTTGTATTTTTTTAGCTCCATCAGTTTGACGATGACGAGAGACAAAATTGATAATCCCCTCAAAGGGAGAGGCTGATTTAACTTTTTTAAATCCATAATCCATCGTTACCGAAATGATTTCATCCGTACCGTACAACAATTGATTGATTACTTCATCCGGTACTTTTGAAATAGGCGTATCTAAAGTAACTCCTGATTTTTTTAATATTGCTTCTACTTGCTTAAAAATAATACTACTTGCTTTATACACTCCTAAAGGAGCGATACCTCCTTTTTTTATGGATAATGATGTATCCGGTATAATTTTTTTGATGTCCACTTCTGCTATTTCTCCCAATCCATTACACTGGGGGCAAGCCCCATAAGGAGAATTGAAAGAAAAAATATTGGGCTCTGCCTCCGGTAAAGAAAACCCGGTTGACGGACACATTAAAAACCGACTGAAATGTTGTTCTTTTTTGGTTTCATAATCCAAAATTATCAACTCTCCTTTTCCTCTTTTAAGTGCGTCTTGAATAGCTCTTCGCAAACGTTTGACTGTCTTATCTTCTACTTTGATTCTATCAACGATTAAATCAATATCGTGGGTCTTATATCTATCTAGTTTTAAACCCGGTTTTATTTCTTCAATGTTGCCGTCAATTCTTGCTTTTAAAAAACCTTGTTTTCGCAGTTTATCAAATACTTCTCGATAGTGTCCTTTTCTTGCCTTGATTAATGGTGATAAGATGATAATTTTACGTCCGTTGAATTTTTTAAGTACTAATTCCTCTATCTCTTTTTCGGAATACTTTATCATATCCTCTCCTGTTTCGGGAGATACAGCTATGGAAGTACGAGCAAACAGTAAACGTAAAAAACTGTATATTTCTGTTATTGTTCCAACGGTTGAACGCGGGTTTTTACTTACGGTTTTCTGCTCAATAGATATAACGGGGCTTAATCCTGTTATTTTCTCAACATCGGGTCGCTTAAAATTGCCTATAAATTGACGGGCATAGGCAGAGAAGGTTTCCATATACCTGCGTTGCCCTTCTGCAAACAAGGTATCAAAAGCTAAGGAAGACTTTCCACTCCCACTCAACCCCGTAATAACAACCAGTTTATCTCGGGGAATAGAAACATCTATATTTTTTAGATTATGTTCTCTTGCCCCTACTACCTCAATAAATTCGGAAAATGTATTTTCTTGCTGTCCCATAACCCGATAAAACTATTGCTTTAAAATCTTAAACACATATTCCTTACCGCTTGGATTAGGCAACTCTCTATCTCTTAACCAAGGATTTAACCACTTAAATTCTTTGTATGTCAAATCGTGCTGTTGGGCAAAATCTACCAAATTCGAGATTGAAGAATCAACTTTTATTTCCGTATATGCAGGAAATTCATAATAATCTTCCTTTTCCAAATAAAATCCATACTTAGAAGGATTTGCGATTATCGTCTTTACCGCTATCATTCTATATACATATCTTGCAGTTTCCATATTTAGCAACAAATCATAATAAGACGATACTTTTTGCTGTTGCAATCTTTTTTCTAACCCCGCCTTTCCCATATTATAAGATGCTGCAGCTAAAGTCCAATCCCCGAATTTATTATATGCCTCTTTAAGATAAACACAAGCCGCTTGTGTTGCTTTTTCTACATGATACCGCTCATCTACAAAACCATTTACTTCCAAGCCATGGTCTTTTGCTGTTTTTGGCATAAACTGCCAAAAACCTCTAGCTCCTGAAGGCGAAACAACATTCATTAATCCGCTTTCTATGACAGCTAAATATTTAAAATCATCGGGAACACCATTTTCTTTCAGTATAGGCTCTATAATCGGAAACCACTTATGTGCTCGTTTTAGAAATAAAAACGTTTGCGATTGCCAATACATATTGA
>JALTUD010000704.1 GCA_027047735.1 Flavobacteriales bacterium
GTATAAGGATACTAAAAACATTTTATTGTACTTAGGTTAACTGTGTTAGGGATACCAATCCCTAACGCGAAAACAAGTACATCGAAAACAGAGTATAGAAAGCTATTTAAAAAGTCGAATAATAACAATCTCCAGTAAAAGAAAGAGCAAAGCACCCAAAATAAAAAGTTTCCAATACTTATTATTATCAAGATTAATTTCCATTTGATTCGTATGCGGATTAAACGAACTTTCGATTAAATCAAAAGACGAACTTAAATCATTATTCTCTATTGCCGAATGAAGTTCTTCTGCATTATAGTATGTTAATTGCGATTCTGAACGGTCGTAATTAAAGCTAAGCGGTAGAATAGGACTGTTTTCATAAAAAAGTGTATAATGTCCTGCTTGTTGTATGGTATTATGCAGGTTAATACTCACGCCATCGTTTTGTTTGATAAGTTCGGGAATTACTTCAAAATCAGAAGCCTTTTGTTTTACAACCAGTTTTCCTTGCTGATAATCGTTTTTAGGTATTTTAATAAAATCATCTTGACCAATGGTGTAGTAAAGTGGATAATTAGAAGTACTCAATTCAGCTATTTTTAATAATGTTGGAACAAACAAAGCGTGTTGAGAAAAATTATTTTTATCCATAGGTGAAGACAAAAGGTATAATTTTCCTTTTTCCAAATCCGTAACCGATAAAAAAGGTTCGCCATTTTGTAAGGTCATCAAGAATTGCGTATGCGAACGTGTTGCAAAATGAACAGGATAGTAAGCCAAAGCGGTTGGCAAGTCTATATTTTTAGGGATTTCATCAAACACATTATCATAAATAGAGTGTTGTAAATTCAGGTGGTCGATTTTTAGTGATGTATTTTGTATCGTATTGATGGTTGCGGTGGTGATTTCACCGATAAAATTTTGGTATGAGTTAATATCTACTTGTTCCGAAGGTGCTACCAAAACATTGCCTCCATTAAGCATATATTGTTTTAATTCCTCTTTCAGTCCGGAAGATATTGAAGTTAAATCATTGATGATGATAAGTGAATAATGATCGAGAGATGAATAATCAAGTGTATTTAGATTTTGTATTTCAATATCAAAATAATCATCGCCGGCAAATACGGCAACAAATGCGTCAGTACTATCTGTTTGCTTATTGTTGAGGTATAAAATATGTGTCTTTTGGTCAACCTTGTATGAAAAATAAAACTTATCATCCAAAATAAAGTTGGGATTAGGGTAGTCTTCCAAGGCAAGTTCTCCGAATTGGTTCCCGCGTTGATGAATACTGAAATTAACTTTCTCTTCTTTTTTAGAATTTGCATTCAATGATGTATTCACAATTCCTTTGGTTTCGTTATTGATTTTAAGAGTGGTCTTTACGTTTATATCCTCGCCGGATAAGTTGACCAGACGCAAGTTTATTTCTTCTTCGTTCTCGATTTGACGAAGGGGATTATAAAAATGAACACTGTCAATATAGAGATTAGCTTCACTTTTATTCGCTACGGGAAGTAAATGTACATTCAAAGAACTATCGGGTTGAATAGACGTAAAATCAAAACTGTTTTTTTGAAAGTCTGAAATCCAATAGACTTGTTTATCGCCTTTAAAGTTAGCGAGCAAATCTTTTTCACGTTGATAAATTTCTTCTATGGTTTTGCGTTGCGGACTGATTTGGGTTTGTAACACAAATTCTTTAATTTCTTCTTGACTGACAAGGCGTTGATGTATGCTTTCAAAATCGTTGGTCAACAGAAGGTATTCGTCGGTAGGGGCATAACTTTCAATAAGAGAAAGGGCTATATCTTTGGCTTTATCAATGAGGTAAGTTTCATCGCTTTTGGTGTCCATACTCAGCGAATTGTCTAAGTAAATTGCAACAACTTTATCGGTAAATTGTTTGGTCGTTTCTTTTTTCGGAAAATACGGTTGACAAAAGGCGAGTACAAGCATGGTAATAGCTAGTATTCGCATAGCCAAAACCAACCAATGTTTTAGTTTGGATTTGTTTTGTGTTTCGAGTTTAACTTCTTTGAGTAACTCAACATTTGAGAAATATTCTTTTTTGAATTTTCTAAAGTTAAACAGATGTATGATGATGGGAATCAATATGGCCAATAAAGCCCATAAAAATTCCGGATATAATAGTTTCATAGTGTGTTATGAGTTAAAGACAACTGTAAAAATAGAAACTTATTTACGTTAATTGATTAGTTCCAGTATCAATTTTGCGAGAATACTAATATCGCTGTTTATTGTTCCTTTCATATATAGCTCGTATATTCTTTCATTATCGGGTGGATTCATTTCTAAAATTAATTCTTTTTCTAAAGCCAATAATCTCAAAAATTCTCTTTGAGCTCGTCCGTTTCCTTCCCTAAAAGGATGCAGATAATTTATTGTGTCTAAAATTTTAGCTAGTTTTTCAGCTAGTTCTTCCTTGTTGTTTTTAGGTATATTTTTGTAATCAGATAGCAAAGAGTCTGTATAAAGAAAAGCATGTTCAAAATACGTTGTTGGAAAAAATTGTTTACCTGATTTACTGATTTCAACCTCTCGTTTTTTCCCTGCCCAAGCATAAACGTCTTGAAATAGGTGTTTATGTATTTCAAAAAGGCTATTTATTCCATTAATTTTTAAGGGGTTTTCGTAGAGTTCTTGTAGGCGTTTTGAAACAGCTGCGCTTTCAAAAAAAAGTAAGGCATCCGAATCGGTTATACCTGCCAAGTTTTTAAGAACACCGGTTTTTGGATCGGTATAGGTGTATTTATTGTCGAGATACTCGTAGGAATCAGACATATGATTTTTCCTTTGAAAAATCTATTAATTCGGACAATGTAATTTTGCCCGACAAGTAATCTCTAATAATTTTAATTCCTTTCGGGGTTGGCTCAAATCCTTCAAACATATTACTTCCGATTGCATTTGCTGTGGTTTCTAAAGTTTTTATATTTGAAAACTTAACTCCCATTATCGTGAGTTTTTTACGGTCAATTTCTATTATTTTAAACATGTCCTAAAGATGTATTTAAACAAATTTAATCATTTTTTTGAATTTTTTATTTGAATTTGGAATAGTGGTAATTTTTAAATGCAGGATTTAACCCTTGTTTCTGCGGAATTTTCACTCCAAAGCCTGATTGCTTGCTTTAAGCGGAATGCTCAAATTAAGACTGTTGCAAAATTCATTGTACAAAAATATTCATCGTCTAAGAAAACTAAACTCCATTTTCTTTGCTCTCATTTGTT
>JALTUD010000705.1 GCA_027047735.1 Flavobacteriales bacterium
ACTCAGTAGGTCACTTGATGATACCGGGAGGTAACTCAAGAAAACCATTTGACAAATACTTAGTTGCAATGAACAAAATTACTAAAGACCGTTATTTACCAACCGGTCCTGAAGTTTGTCAATCTGCACAATTATTCGATATTTCCGGTGAGAAAATGGAATTATTGTTAGATTTCCCTACTATTGGTGAGCCTCACTATGCTGCAGGTTGTCCTGCTGACTTAATTGTAGATAAATCTCAAAAAATATTTAAATTAGAAGATAATAAACATCCTTATGCCGTTAAGAGTGAAGCGGAAACAAAAGTAGTGAGGGACGGTAAAAACGTTCATATTTATATGTCTATGATTCGTTCACACTTCTCTCCTGATAATATAGAAGGTATCAAAGTTGGTGATAAAGTTTATTTCCACGTTACGAACTTAGAACAAGATTACGATGTGCCTCACGGTATTTCAATGATTGGTGCTAATGCAACTGAATTATTGATTATGCCGGGTAGAACAGAAACCTTTGTATGGGAACCTAAAGAAGTAGGTGTATGGCCTTTCTACTGTACAGATTTCTGTTCAGCACTTCACCAAGAAATGCAAGGTTACGTAAGAGTTTCTCCTGCTAATTCTAATGTTCCTATTTCATTTACATTAGATGATGAAGTTCCGGGAACTGAAGAAGAACTATAAGAAATACTTATAGCTTGATATACAATTTAAAGGGCGGTAGTAAAATGCTACTACCGCCCTTTTTTTATATCTAAAAATGGTATTAGTTCTAAGTTAAACGTTTATTACCCTAACAATCATAAAACACTACAACACTATAATAACCATAAAAAATACAAATTATGAAATCTAGAATATTAATGGCAATTGGTAGTTTGCTTCTTTTAGCGTTGTTTTATTACCCGCTTTGGAAGATTACACTTATTGCACCACAATATCCTGAACCGTTAGGGTTGAATATACATATTAACAAACTGTCAGACGGTGTACAATTTAACGATGTAAACAATATAGATTTGTTAAATCACTATATTGGAATGCACCATTTGCCTTCAGCTGCCAATGTAAAGAAGGGAGTAGTAGAAGACTTTGCTGAATTTACTTATATGCCAGTTATTGTTGGCTTACTGGTTCTTTTAGGTTTGGTTGTTGCAATTATTAATAAAAAGAACTTATACCTCGCATGGTTTGCTATTGTGAGTATAGCCGGTTTGTTAGGTCTGTTTGACTTTTATAGTTGGCTGCAAAAATACGGAAGTGAGTTAGATCCCAATGCTATCTTAAAAATGACAGATCCTAAAACCGGTGAGATTATGGCATATAATCCTCCAATTTACGGCTATAAACAAATGCTGAACTTTGAAGTGTATTCTTACCCGGCTCAAGGAGCTTACTATATAGTAGCCGCACTTGCTTTAGCTGTAATTGCATGGTATATTTACCCTAAACCGGAAAATCAAATCTAATTAAAAATGTTAATAAGTTAAAAAATGACTTGTTAATTGGTTAAATAAGGAAAAACGAGTATAGAAATTAAAGTATATACTCGTTTTTTTGTTTACTTTCGCATAACATTTTTTTATATGAAATTAATTATATTTTTCTCGATAATTACAACGCTATTATTGAACTCATGTAGTGTTGAGCCCGCTCCAATTCAATATGGAGATGACCATTGTAACTTCTGCGACATGACCGTAGTGGATAAAACACACGCAGCAGAATACACTACTAAAAAAGGTAAGTCTTACGTATTCGATGCTATCGAATGTATGGTCAACCAAATGAATCAAAAAAATAACGAAGATAAAATGGCTTTTATATTAGTTGCCGATTATTCTCATCCGGGTACTTTAATAGATGCTAAAACAGCTACTTTTATAATTACTCCCGAAATTAAAAGTCCGATGGGGGCTAATCTTTCTGCACTACCTGATACTAAAACAGCTCAAGAACTTCAAGCTAAATACGGAGGTGAATTATATAATTGGGAACAACTAAAAGACAAATTCAAAAAATAATTTTTCCTTACTAATTTTTACGCCTACAAAATGAAAAAGTATTTATCCACACTAATACTTTGCTCACTTCTTCTAATCCAAGCTCAAGCAAAAACCATAACCGTTTGTACTGACTGTTCTGTACATACCATTCAAGAAGGTATAGACAAGGCAGAAAACGGGGATTCGGTTGTAGTAAATTCCGGAACCTATAAAGAACACAATATTCAACTGGATAAAAGTATTTTCCTACTAGGTAAAAACAACCCTATTATAGACGGCGAAAACAAAGCTTATGTTCTAATCGTTCAAGCCGATAATTTTACAATTTCAGGTTTTACTATACAAAACGTTGAGCAAAGTTATACAAAAGACTATTCTGCCGTAAAAATAATGCGAAGCAAAAACTTTGTTTTTGAAAACAACACCCTTAAAAATGTATTCTTTGGTTTGGTAGTTGAAAAATCAAAATACGGACTAATCAAAAACAATAATATTTCCGGTAATGCCGTACAAGAAGCTAGTTCAGGCAATGGAGTTCATATGTGGCACTGCAAAAAAATGCGAGTAGAACAAAACAAAGTACATCACCTTCGGGATGGTTTGTATTTTGAATTTGTTAGCGACAGTCATATTTCTCATAATATAAGCACAGAAAATATTCGTTATGGTTTGCACTTTATGTTTTCCAATAACGACGAATACCACCACAATGAATTTCATAAAAACGGTGCCGGTGTAGCCGTAATGTTTTCAAAATTTATCATCATGCATCACAATACTTTTCATTTTAATTGGGGAACGGCTTCTTACGGGCTTTTGCTCAAAGAAATATATGATGCTGATATTCATCATAATTATTTTGAACAAAACACCATTGGAATCAATATTGACGGGTGCAACAGAATAAAATATGAACATAATTATTTTGTACGAAACGGATGGGCGTTAAAGTTTACGGGAGGATGTTACGGTAATGTATTTCGTTTCAATAATTTTATGTCCAATTCTTTTGATTTGTCTTACAACAGTAAACTCAACGATAACGGTTTTGAAGCTAATTATTGGAGCGACTATACCGGATACGACTTAAACAAAGATGGAATAGGAGATGTTCCATATCGTCCGGTAAAACTATTTTCTTACATCGTAAACACAACCCCCGAAACACTCATCTTACTCAGAAGTTTATTCGTTGACATCATCAACTTTTCAGAGAAAGTATCGCCGGTATTTA
>JALTUD010000706.1 GCA_027047735.1 Flavobacteriales bacterium
AGGGATAGAACGGCGTGTTTGAGCTCTTTTTTGCTTGCTTGCTGTTTGCAAGCAAAAAAAGCGAGTAGTGATAGCCCGACCATTACGGCGTTAAAAAGTAATGTAGTGCAACGGAATTGCTTTTTTATGCTGTAATGGGAACGCCCAAAATGAAATCTTTATCAAGTGGTTATTGGTTGTATTTAACACGATTTAAACATTGAAATGAGCCTAATAAAGCGTTTTATTTCCCTTATTCATCTTCATAAAATATTTCCATAGTTACGGCTATGCTAAGGTTTTATTCATCGTCTAAGAAAACTAAAACTCACTTTCTTTTGGCTCTTTTCAATTTTCAAATGGTATTATGCTTATTTTTGCTCTTGTTATGAATCTTTCTCATCTGTCTCTTATAAATTTTAAAAATTTCGATGATATTTCGTTGGACTTAAATCCTTCCGTTAACTGTTTTTTAGGGAATAACGGGGAAGGGAAAACGAATTTGCTGGATGCTATTTATTATCTTTCTTATACGAAAAGTTATTTCAATTCTATTGATAGTCAGAATATTAAGTTTGGAGAACCTTTTTTTGTAAATCAGGGTGTTTTTGAGTTGAAAGGTGAATTGTTTAACGTGTATTGCGGGGTGAAGAAAGGGACGAAAAAGCAATTTAAACTGAATAAAAAGAATTATGCTAAGTTAGCGGAGCATATTGGAAAATTTCCTGTTGTTTTGATTACGCCTTACGATAGTAATTTGATTTTGGAAGGCAGTGAGCTCAGACGTAAATTTTTGGACAGCTTGATTTCTCAATTTGATCGGGGGTACTTAGATGATTTGATTCGGTATAATAAATTATTGAATAATCGAAATGCTACGTTGAAACAGATGGCGGAACGGGGGAGTTTTAATCCGGATTTGCTTGAGGTGATTGATTTTCAGCTGATGGAGAAGGGAACGAGGATTTATAATACTCGAAAGGATTTTCTTGATGATTTTATTCCGGTGTTTAATCAATTCTACCGCGATATTTCCAATCAATCCGAACAGGTTGACTTAAACTATTCTTCTGCCTTACATCATTCATCTTTCGAAAAACTTCTTTCGGATAATTTAGAACGGGATAGAAGATTGACCTATACGTCGCAAGGTATCCATAAGGATGATTTGGAATTTAAAATTATGGGCGATTATTCTTTAAAAAAGTTTGCTTCTCAGGGGCAACAAAAATCTTTTTTGATTGCTCTTAAATTGGCTCAATTTGAATATATAAAACAACAGAAAGGTTTTCCGCCTATTTTATTATTGGATGATATTTTTGATAAGTTAGATGATAATCGGGTTAGTTATATATTAAAGCTTATTGCGAATAATAATTTGGGGCAAACTTTTATAACGGATACTAATTTGACAAAAGTTCCAACAATTTTGAAGGATTTAGGAATAAATTTCAGTGCTTTTGAGGTGAAAAACAATAATCACGCGTCAATTAAGGTGTGAATTTGTATGTTTTATTATGTTTCAATTTTGCAAAATAGATAAAAAACGTGAGTTAGTCTAATTTTTGTGCTTTTTGTTCGTGGATGTGATAAAAGTATTACCTTTGTATCGGGGTAGTCAAATAAATAGTTGCTTTTTATAAAGTAACTGATTTTTTCGGGGATGCAGTTAATCTGCATCCCTTTTTTTGTTTTTAAGAATGTTCTACTTTTTTTAGAAAGTAGAAAAATATAAAATATGGAATTTTCGACGTCAATTTATAAAAATCTATTTGAAAACGCGAAAGAAGGAATGCTTTTAAGTAATCAAAACGGAAAGATAGAGCTGGTGAATAAGAGTTTTATCAAAATGTTTGGTTACCCAGATAAAGAAGAGTTGATTGGTAAATCCATAGAAGCTGTTATTCCAAAGAAACATAAGTCAGCACATAAGCATCATACAGAAACATACGTTAATAAACCGTCGGTAAGGAAATTAGGTGTGGGTCGAACGCTTTACGGAGAACGTAAAGACGGGAGTGTTTTTCCGGTGGAAATATCATTGAGTCATTTCAATAATGAAAAAGATGAGATGGTAATCTTAGCCTTTGTTGTTGATATAACAGAGCGTAAAAGAAATGAAGATGAAATTTTGAGGTTGAATGAACAATTGGAGGAAAAAGTTGAAAACAGAACCAAAGAATTAAAAAACAGTTATCAATTATTTAACCAGATAGCACGAAATTTTCCGAAAGGGACAATCAATGTTTTTGATAAGGAGCTGAATTATATTTTTGTTGCCGGTCAGGAGTTGTTTCAATTGGGGATTGATAGTACGCAGTTAGTAGGAAGTAACTACCTTACCAGATTAAAGCCGGAGATAGCAACAACCATAAAAAAACGATTAGAAAAAGTTTTTGAGGGAATAGAACAAGGGTTTGAAGTTGAATCGGCTAATAATTTTTATCAAATAAATGCTGTTCCATTGCCGGAAAATGACGGAACAATTGAGCGGATATTGGTAGTTGAGAAAAATATAACAGAGGAGAAAAAGGCTGAAGAAAAAATAAGGAAAGCACTAGAGAAAGAAAAGGAATTAAATGAATTAAAATCTAGATTTGTATCGATGGTTTCTCATGAATTCCGGACACCATTGAGTGCTATTTATTCCTCAGCAACATTACTTTCTAAATATACGAAAGAAGATCAACAAGACAGAAGAGATAAGCACATAAATAGAATCAAGTCAACGGTAAGTTCTTTAACTGAGATTCTAAACGATGTACTTTCTATATCGAAAGTAGAAGAGGGGATAATAAAAGTAGAATATAAAGAAGTAAAAGTAGGGGCTTTGTGCGGAGATATAGCTGATGAATTGCAGTCTATAGCAAGGCGAGGGCAAAGGATAAGTTATACGCATTCGGGATTGGATACAGTTGTTTGCGATCCTAATTTGATGCGTAAAATAACGTTAAACTTGCTATCAAATGCAGTGAAATATTCTTTTGATAATGGTGAGATTTTGTTAGCAACTAAGGCAGATGAGCATGCTTTACTTATTCAAGTAACCGATCATGGGATAGGGATTCCGCAAGAAGAGCAAAAGAAAATGTTTGAACGATTTTTTAGAGCTAAAAACGTTACTAATATAGAAGGAACCGGTTTGGGGTTAAATATTGTTAAAAAATATGTTGAACTTTTAAACGGAGAGATTACCTTTGTAAGCAAACCGGAAGAGGAAACAGTTTTTACGGTAAGTTTACCAATCCAATCAATATCGAAAATCTAAAAATAATAGATGAAGAAAAAAATACTAGTTATAGACGATAACCTGAGTATGAGAGAGAATATAGCCGAAATCATTGAGTTGGCAGGCTATGATACAATTACTGCGGAAAATGGGAAAGTTGGCGTAGCGATAGCACAAGAACAGCATCCTGATTTGATTGTTTGCGATATCATGATGCCCGAATTGGATGGGTATGGTGTGTTGTATTTATTAAGTAAAAATCCTGAAACAAGCAACATCCCTTTTATTTTTCTTACGGCAAAAGCAGAGATGGACGATCTAAGAAAGGGAATGAACCAAGGAGCAGATGACTACCTAATCAAACCATTTGAGGAGTCAGACTTGTTGAATGCTATTGAAATAAGGTTGAAGAAGAGTGAAAAGGTGAAGCAGTCTTTACAAAATACTGAAGATAATTTGACTTCGTTTTTTAACGAAGCAAGAGGAAATGAGGCGTTAAAAGAATTATCGGAAAGCCATAAAATCAAACACTTAAAAAAAAGGGAGATGCTTTATTTAGAGGATAATTTCCCACATGCTTTATTTTATATCTCTAAGGGAAAAGTAAAGACTTTTAAAACCAATGAAGGTGGGAAGGAGTTGATAACCGGTGTTTTTGGTAAAGGTGATTTTTTAGGTTACTTGCCTTTATTGAAAGATTGCGAATATCAAGATTCGGCAATGGCTCTGGAAGATTCGGAAATTAATGTTATTTCAAAAGATGATTTTAACAAATTGGTGAATACCAATAAGGATGTTTCCATGAAATTCATTAAATTACTTTCCGGAAATGTAATGGAAAAAGAAGAAGAGTTGTTGAAGTATGCCTACAATTCAGTTCGTAAGCGTGTAGCAGATTCTTTAGTTAAAATAGCCGGTAAGTATGAAGAAGATAATCAGGATTTATTCGCCTTGTCAAGAGAAGATTTAGCTAATATGGTTGGTACGGCTCCTGAGTCTGTGATACGTGTGTTAAGTGAGTTTAAGGCGGATAAAATAATTGAAACACAAGGGAGAAAAGTTAAGATTTTAGATGTTGAGTATTTAAAAAACATACATTACTAAAAAAATACAAAAAAAAGTTTGGAAGAAAGATTTACATATCTTATCTTTGCAGTCCGATTTTTCGGCAACGGAGAGGTGGCAGAGTGGTAATGCAGCAGATTGCTAATCTGTCGACGCTAAAACGTCGCCAGGGTTCGAGTCCCTGTCTCTCCGCAATTTTTCATAGTAAGGGTTACTCGGGATGTGGCCCAGTCCGGTCAAGGCGCCTGGTTTGGGACCAGGAGATCGCAGGTTCGAATCCTGCCATCCCGACGAAAAAAGCAATCGATTTATCGGTTGCTTTTTTTTGTTTCTATCTGTTTCTTTGATGTAACTTGTAAAACTATTTTTATTTCTTAATTATTAGTTTTATCTTCGTTTGTGGAGAAATTCCGTAAACAAAAGTAAAATCAATGCGAATACATAATTTTATAACTATTCTTTTTTTATTTGGGAGAGTTTCCTTGTCTTTTGGGCAAGATATTCATTATTCGCAATTTGATTTATCGCCTATTAATTTGAATCCTGCTCAAACGGGGCAGTTTGTCGGGGATTATCGTTTTATCGGAAATTACCGAACGCAATGGTCTTCGGTTACGATTCCTTACAATACCTTTAGTTTTGGAGCAGATGCTAGAAATTTTTTGCCAACCAAAAATATAGCCGGAGGAATACAAATTAATCAAGATAAAACCGGGGATTCAAGGTTGAAAACTTTTCAAGCTAATTTATCGGGGAGTTATCTGTTGCCGATAAATGAAGATTCTTCTCAAAATATTTCTTTTGGCATACAAACCGGATTAACCAATAAAACCATAGCTTACGATGCGTTGTTTTTTGATGCGCAATATGATGGTTATGCTTATAATCCTGCTTTATCAACCCAAGAAAACTTTCTTAAAAACAGTAAAACCTACTTGAATTTGAATACGGGAATTGCTTACTTTCATCAGATAGAAAAGAGGAAAACGATTTCAGGAGGAATTGCCTTATTTAATATTACTAAGCCTAATCAGAGTTTTTATAATGAAAATAGTGTCAAATTAGATAGAAGATTGGTGCTACATACAAATGCTGAATGGAAGGTAGCTGAAAAAATAAATATCTTACCAAGTATTTTATTGATGCGACAAGGGAAATATACAGAGTTTAATTTTGGAGGAAGTGTAAAGTATATTTTAACCGATTTTATTGGTTTGTACAGGACGGTGTGGTTTGGGATGTTTTACAGAAATAAAGATGCAGGTTATTTAACGGCGGGGATGGATTATGATAATTGGAAAATTGGATTAAGTTATGATATTAATACTTCTACATTAGTCCCCGCAAGTCGAAGAAGAGGAGGTTTTGAGTTGGCTTTAATTTATATCATTAACAGAACCCCGTTTAAGCGAGTACAACACCGAATTTGTCCTAATTATATGTAGCCGATGTTGATTGTGGGGAATGTAATAGAAGAATTAGAGGTTGTAAATTCTACGAACACGTATTTAATAGAAAAAAGTAGGCGAACTCAATGTTTTGAAGGAAGAGTTGTTTATGCTCATTGTCAAACCGAAGGACGTGGACAACGCGGAAACAGTTGGGAGGCTCAGCCCGGTGAAAATTTACTTTGTTCGGTATTACTTTATCCTACATTTTTAAACGGAAAAAACTTCTTTTTATTAAGTAAGGCGGTGGCAATTGCTGTGAGAAAAACCATTGAGAGGTATTGTCCGAATGAGTTAGTAGAAATAAAATGGCCGAATGATATTTATTTGAATAAAAAAAAGGTTTCGGGAATATTAATTGAAAACCAATTTAAGGGAGAGGTACTAAAACAAGCTGTCGTTGGAGTAGGGGTAAATGTAAATCAAACAGCTTTTATGGATGCTTTTCAAGCAACAAGTATTTGTTTGGAAACAACCCAATCAATAGTTCCTAAAGATGTATTGTTAACATTATTGAAAGAGTTAGATTTTTTATATTTAGAACTAAAAAAAGGAGAAATGAAAAATATAGAAAACACTTATTTACGCAATCTGTTAAATTATAAGAAAGAAGCCTTTTATAGTGATAAATCGGGAAATGTTTTTAAGGGGAAAATAATAAATGTTGAAAATACGGGAGTATTAAAGGTAGAGACTAACGAAAAATTAAAACAATTCACATTTAAAGAAATTAAATTGCTGAAATGTTAAAAACTTAAAGTTGTATTTCTCTAAGTCTTACCCTATATTTGCACGAATATTAATTTATGGGAGTTATTAGAATTGAATTTAACTTCAAATAAAAACAAAGTAATAAATGACAAATACAGAAAAATTGCCTTACAAAGTAAAGGACATTAGCCTTGCTGAATGGGGAAGAAAAGAAATTAACTTAGCAGAAGCTGAAATGCCGGGTTTGATGGCTTTGAGAAAAGAATATGGAGAATCAAAACCATTGAAAGGAGCTAGAATTGCAGGATGCTTACACATGACTATCCAAACAGCGGTTTTAATTGAAACATTAGTTGAATTAGGAGCTGAAGTTACATGGTCTTCATGTAATATTTTCTCTACACAAGATCAAGCTGCGGCAGCAATTGCGGCAGCAGGTATTCCGGTTTTTGCTTGGAAAGGTATGACAGAGGAAGAATTTGATTGGTGTATTGAACAAACGTTGTTTGCCTTTGAAGGCGAAAAACCATTGAATATGATTTTGGATGACGGTGGAGATTTAACCAATATGGTTTTGGATAGATTCCCTGAGTTGGTGAAAGAGATTAAAGGACTTTCGGAAGAAACAACTACCGGTGTTCATCGTTTATACGAAAGAGTTAAAAATGGAACGTTACCAATTCCGGCAATCAACGTAAATGATTCGGTAACAAAATCGAAGTTTGACAATAAATACGGATGTAAAGAGTCTTTAGTGGATTCTATTCGTAGAGCAACAGATGTAATGTTAGCGGGAAAAGTAGCAGTAGTAGCCGGTTATGGTGATGTAGGCAAAGGTTCTGCTGCTTCATTGGCAGGTGCAGGAGCTAGGGTAATCGTAACAGAAATTGATCCTATTTGTGCGTTACAGGCAGCGATGGATGGATTTGCTGTTAAGAAAATGGACAATGCAATAAAAGAAGCAGATATAGTTGTTACAACAACCGGTAATAAAGATATTATCGTTGGTCGCCATTTTGAAAAAATGAAAGATAAAACGATTGTTTGTAATATCGGACATTTTGATAATGAGATTGATGTTGCTTGGTTGGATAACAATTTTGGGAATACAAAAATTACAGTAAAACCACAAGTTGATATTTACAACGTGAATGGAAAAGATATTATCTTATTGGCTGAAGGAAGGTTAGTGAATTTAGGTTGTGCAACAGGACACCCATCGTTTGTGATGAGTAATTCGTTTACCAATCAAACATTAGCTCAAATTGAACTTTGGAACAATTCTGATAAGTACGAGAATAAGGTATATATGTTACCTAAATATTTAGATGAAAAAGTAGCTAAATTACACTTATCTAAAATTGGGGTTGAATTGGATGTTCTTTCTGAAGAGCAGGCTAAATATATCGATGTTCCTGTAGAAGGTCCATATAAACCTGAACACTACAGGTATTAAATAAGATTGAATCATAAAGTTCATCCCGTTAAACCAGTTGGTTTAACGGGATTTTATTTTTATGGATGTTTTTTTTATGAGGTAGAGAATGAGGAGTAATATTTATGAAGAAAGGATAAGAGAAACTAAAACGCTTTATAAGGCTCTTTTTAATGTTTAAATGGCATAAGTTCTTTGTATATTTAAGAAACTACCAAGTGATATGATTACGATTCTTGATTTTTTAATAAAAATTTTACAATGTTCTCTATTTCATATTGTCTGAAATCGTACCATGATTGTTTTTCTGAAGAGCCTTCAATAATACGTTTAAAATTCTGAAAAGGTCTTTTGTTTTCAAGAGCATTTTCTAATTCTGTTTGTAACAATTTATCGCTGACTTGTCCAATAAATCGACTCATAATTTTAAAAGAATCAGAACTAGATAAGGGCTCTATTTTGATGTACTCATTTTCGTTATTCTCTATTTTTTCTATCAGTTCACCAAAAGATTCATAATATAAATCTTCGTCATGAGAGTAAATATTTTCGCTAGGTAACTCTATAAGTTCTTTTGTTTTAGGATTGTAGTAACATACAATGCCACAGGTTAAGTTTTCAGCAATTTCAGAAATTAATTCCTGTTTTATTTCACTCATAATAATAATTATTTGGTAAGATTGTACGTTTTCATATTCATTCCTTTGTCGCTATCAAATTCAGAAACTTTAAGTGTTTCGGTAGCGAGTTTGTAACCGGGTACTTCTATTTCCAAAGAGTAAGTTCCGGGATTTAGAATAATGGTAAAAGAACCATTAGGGTTAGCTTTATACTCTCCAATAATTTCATCATTTTTATCAAAAACAACGATAAGACCCTCCTTTACTCTCTGTCCGGAAGTAGCATCTTTTAAGTTGAAAATAAATAACGCCGGTTTTTTCTCGACTTCTTCAATGGTAACTCTATATACATCCCTGTCGCCAAAACCTTCAGGGCGTACAGCAGTCAAATAAGCATGTTTTTTATCATCAGAAAAAAGAATAACCTTATCATCGTAAGAAGTATTTAAGGGGTAACCAAGATTAGTAGGAGGTTTCCATTTGTTTGTAGCAGGATCCCATTCTGATTTATACACATCATATCCACCTAAACCAGGGTAACCATTAGAAGCAAAATATAAAGTTTTTCCATCTTCGGATATGTAAGGGAAATCCTCATTATCAGGAGTATTTAAGCTGTTAATTGGTTGCGATTCAGCCCATTCTCCGTTAGGGAGTTTACGAGTCATAAACAAATCCAATCCACCTTTTCCACCGGGTTTGTTGCTAGCGAAAAACAGCGTATTTCCATCAGGAGAGAGCGAAGCGGCGGTTTCAATATATTTAGTATTGATACCTTCTTTTATTTTCTTTTTTCTAGAATAAGATGAACCCGATTTAAAAGATTCGTAGATATCACCGGCTTCTTCAATGTTATCAAAGTAAATGAACATATGACTACCATCGGCAGAAAGATAAACACATTGGTCATCAAAACCTGTATTTAAAGAAGTTACCGGCTTAGCGGATGAAAAAGTAAAACCATTAAATTTAGCCATAAAAATATCGGAAGGGTAATATCCGTCAAATTCTTTACGTCCCTTACCTTCCTTCCTTCTCGAAGTAAAGATAAGTATTTTTTCATCCTTAGAAACAAAAGGATAATAATCGGGGTATTCAGAATTGACTTTATCTCCCAAGTTGGTAAAAGTTACTTTTAATGGATTGTCGTACAGTTCTTGAGCTAGTTCGTAATTAAAGATTTCTTTATCTACTTTGTCAGCAAAATCACCCGGGTTTTGTTTGTATTTTTTTAGGGCTTCTATTGCTTTATCGTATTCGTATCTGTGTGTGTAAGCCTTAGCCAAATAGTAGTACGTTTCCTTATCCATTTTTTTCATTTTGGTAAGTTTTTCAAAATACTTAATGGCTTTAGCCTTGTCTATATCTGTATTTAGGTAGCACATTCCCAGTTTAAAAATATACTTGTGATTAGTAGGATCTACCTTTAATAGTTTTTTATATTGCGGAATGGCATCTAAGTAATTCGTTTGTTTAAACAAATCATCAGCTAATCGAGGGTCAACCTGAGCAGAAGTGGATGGTAAAATGAAGAAACATAAATGGAATATAAAATATAACTTTTTCATCATAAGGCAATTATTTGATATGGAGTTGAAGTTGTCTAAATTACAAAAAAACTTTAAACTAATTCTTCAATAACAAAACTACTGAAAAAAGTTTTGATAGAAGATTGTTTTAAATTGTTTTTCTCAATTATAATACCAAAATTTGGATATGTATTTTGTTTTGAGTACATTCGCTTTACAACCAGCCTATAAAAATATTAAAAAATAGTGT
>JALTUD010000707.1 GCA_027047735.1 Flavobacteriales bacterium
AAATCACTTCCTTTTCAATTCCACATAACCTTTACGAATAATCTCCTCGTCATTATCCGTTAACAATTTCAATACATAAAAATAAGTACCGTCAATAACTTCAGAACCGGCTAAAACGTTACTCACGTTTGTTTGACCTCGCCAATCGTTTGCATAAGGAGATGCTGAATAAACAACATCACCCCAACGGTTAAATATGGTTAACTCTCCTTTTTTATAATTTTCCAAGGCTCTAATGTAAAACGCATCATTAATTCCGTCTGCATTTGGAGAAACCCCCGTAGGAATTTCTAATTTATGAGTAATGTCAAAATAAACTGTGTCGTAAGCTACACAACCATTTTCAGCGTTGGTTAATGCTGCAATACTTACATGTTCCCCAGATTCTTCAAATTGATATATGAAAGTAGAATCAGCCGTAGTAAAAGCTCCGTTATCGATGCTCCATTCTACACTACCGCTATCTCCTATGTAAGAAAACTCATGGTATTCAAAGGAAAATAAAGCATATAAACTATCCGATTGACCGTCAACCAATAATTCAACAAAAGCCGAGTCATTTTGAGTAACCGATAAAGTATCTGTTGCAAAACAGCCATTGATTGTGTTAGTAACTCTAAAAACATAATAACCAGGCTGATTTACTTGTAAATTATCCGATGAGGATAACACCGTTCCTGATTCATCTTCCCAATCAAAAGATAAATTACCGGTAGAAGAAGAACTTCCCAAAACAGTTATTTCAGGAACTAAACAATTGATTAATGTATCAACACCTGCAAAAGCGGTTGGGTGTAAGGTATCTCTACCTACAAAAACAGTATCTCTGTTCACACAATGATTTACAGTATTAGTTAATTGTAAAAAATAATGTCCGTCCTCATTGATTTGTGCGTTTAATTGGTTGGTAGCACCTGCAAAACTACCACTATCTGTACTCCAAACGAAATCAAAATTACCGTTTTGATAATTAGTTGGAGTAAATTCAATCATTGTTACCGAACAAGTTAATAATGTATCGTTTCCTATATTAAAATCAGGCACCAGGGTATCCATAATTATTTCAACACTGTCTATGTCTGAACATCCGGTCGTAGTATTTGTTATCAATAAAACGTACCAACCTTCTTTATCAACCGGAGGAGTTAAAGAAGTAGCACCATTTATGATGTTTCCATTTGTTGTTGTCCAAAGAGAAGAAAAGTTAGCTCCCGAAGTGGATTGCGTACCATCTAATGTAACGGTATCAACTAAACAATTTAGTGTATCATTGACACCGGCTACTGCAATAGGATTAGGATGAACCGAATAACTTTGACTTGTGGTGTCGTTACAACCTTGATTGGAGGAAACGACCAATTGAACAGTATATGTGCCGGAAGTCGGGTAAAGATAATTAGGATTTTGAACCAAACTTACATCACCATTACCAAAATTCCACGAATTAACGGTAATACTACCCGTGTTAATGGTAGAAGTATTCATAAAATGTGAAGTATCTCCCTCGCAAACAGAGGAAACGGAAAACGAAGCTGAAGGGACTTCATTAATTGTAACTTGAACAGTATCTGCACCCATGCAACCCAAATTATCGGTAACAGAAACGTTGTATTGTCCCGATGATGATACCGAAAGAGTAGGAGTTGAAGCACCGGAACTCCATTGATACGAAGCTATATTCGACAATGTAGCATCTAAAATAATGTTCCCATTTAAACAAGTGTCAATATCGTTTCCTAATTGAACATTTGGAACAGCATTTACAGTAATGGTATCCAACAAACTATCAACAAAACATAAATAATTTACAACAGAAAGAATTTTATAAGTTCCCGCGGTAAGAGGTTGGGTAGTGTAATTAATTCCTGTCCCGTTAGGGCTGGTGGGGAAACTTTGGTTAACATCTGATAAAAACCAATCTACCGATTGAACGGAATTAGTATCAGATAATTTAAAAGTAATCGAATCACTACTGCAAAAATATTGATTGACATTAAAATTGGCACTTTCATATTGTACTTGATTTGGAAATATAAAAAATGAAGGGAAAGCAGGTAACCCTAAACGAACATCCATAGCATATCCGTTTTGGTTTAATCCTGTAATAGCAATAGCATTATCATTATAAGAGCAGCCGACGCCAGGTGTATTTGGATTTTCTATAGCACCTAATCGATGAGCTCCTTGAAGGGCTGCATATATTTTTCCATTGGGAGCTAATTGTAATCCACACATTTCATATCCAATAGTATTAGAGGTCGTTCCTATAACTGTTCGAGATGCAACAAAAGCAGAGTTATTAGGTGCGGTTAAGTCGTATTGATATATATTTCTATTATTCAGAGTGGTTGTATAAAACAATTGATTGTTAGGTGAGAACTCCGAACTATACGCTCTATAACCACTTACCCAAGGCATATTATCATAAAATTTACTAGTTAACACGCCTGTAGCATTATCAAAATCATAAACTTCTACACTTGGAATTGAATTATTTAAAATAGATACAATTTTGTTGTTCGGAGATACTTTTATTGAACCAACATGTGCTGCTCCAGTTGATACTGCTGTACTTACAACCGGCGTAGGGTTTACACCCGCGGAAGTAATTAAATAGGTGTAGATATTTTTTGTACCAACCTCTTTTCCTATAATCCAATAATCACAACCGTTCGCGTGTTTCGCTACATTTACACCTTCTGTTGTGCTTGTTCCGAATAAATGTACATTTTTAACACTTGGCACAACATCGCCCATACCTCCGTTTGCCGTCATATCAACTTCGGTATATCGAACTCCGGCATAAATACCTTCACTTCCAGAAGCGTCTATTGTTACAATATAATATCTGTCAAATCTTCTTAAACCGTAGTTATATGTTCCCGGTTTAGGGCAAACTACTGAAGATTGGGTGGAGCTTGGATTTCCGTATAAGCCTGAACCATTTGGCATCAAGTTATGATTGGCGTCAAAAACAAAAGAACCATCTGTATAGAATACCAAATTACCATCTTTATCGCTTACGGCAGCGCATCCTTCGCCTGTTGAAATTTTGCCGTTGTTTAACAGGGATGGAGGCGAAGTATTGAATGTGATTCCTGCATATACACCAAAATACCAATTGTTTCCTTCTCCTTGAGCAATAAGAAATTCACTCAATAACAAAAATAAAATAAAACTGATTGCATTCTTCATAAGTCTATAGTAATTAAC
>JALTUD010000708.1 GCA_027047735.1 Flavobacteriales bacterium
CTAAGAAAACTAAAATTCACTTTCTTGCTTCCAATTTTATCCACGTTAGGGATAGAACGGCGTGTTTGAACTCCTTTTTGCCCTCCTCCTTTTGAGGGCAAAAAGAGTGAGTAGTGATAGCCCGACCTTTACGGCGTAAAAAAGTGGTATAGTGCAACGAAACCACTTTTTTATGCCGTAAAGGGAACGCCCAAATTATTCTCTTGCGTATTTATAGACATTTACGTGTCCGCTTTTATCGATTACTTCTTCGCTGTTTTCGAATTGATAAGTTACACGCCATAGGTACGCTCCGTCTTTGACAAATTTACCGTTATAGGTTCCGTCCCATTCTCTATTGAGGTCTGTACTTCTGAAAATCATGGTTCCCCAACGGTCGAAGATTGCAAATTCATAGGTATCGGGGTTTACTCCTCTTAATATGGGTGCAAATCCGTCGTTGAGCCCATCATTGTTTGGTGTGAATGTATTGGGAATAAACAAGGTACCACGCTTTTCGACTCGTTGCCCTTCTTGTATGGAATCTCTGCAACCGTATTGATTTTCTACCCATTGGGTTACGGTATAATCTCCGTAGTTTTGGAAGAAATAAATGAACTCGCCTTCGCCTTCTATTGTGTCGCCTGTTCCCATATCATACATATAATCAATTACATCGCTTGAGGAGAGGTCGATTACATCTACGCGTTGCAACTCTATCAATGTATCTGTATCGTAGGATAATTCAAACCCCGCCGTTGGTGAGGAATGCACGGTTATCGGCGTATTATTTATCAAACTGTCTTTGCATCCATTTGAAGCTATGACCACCAATTTTATAGGGTACGTTCCTTCATTGTATAAACAAAATTCATGTACGCTATCATTGGATAGTTCGCCTTCCAACTCCCAGTACAAACCTAAAACCGTATTGGGCGGTGTCGTTGAAAGACTGGCTACATCAAAACATTTATTATCGCATACTTCAAAGGGATATTGTGCGAGTGCTACCGGTTTTTCTTGGTCAATAATCATGACTCTATCGGTATCGGAAGGGCAAACACCATTCTCTACTATCCAAACCATTTCGAAATCGCCTACCATTAAACCATCTACCCATGTAGCAGAATCTGTTGCATCGCGAAATAAAGGAATACTTGGATAGGTAAAATCGGGATTGAGTTCCCAATGTCCGTTTGCTGTCCCTATCGCTCCGTGTCCGTCCATTTGTGTTGTATCCGTATCACAAATATATTGGTCAAATCCTGCGTTGGCTACGGGCATATTGTAGATAGAAACTTTTACGGTATCTACACTATCGGCACAAACTCCATTGGAAACCGTCCAAATAAATTGGTAGCTTCCTTCTATATAATTAGTTGTTGGTGTATTGTATTGAGAACTATCGGCAAATACAATATCTGAAGGGTTTCCAAAATTTGAATCCTCTGTCCATACTCCTGTTGCTGTCCCTACCGGAGGTAACGCATCTAAAGGAGTGGAGTAAGTTGCACATAACTCTATATCGGTTCCTGCATTGGCAACGGGGGTATCATAAATTTTAATGATAACTGTATCCGATACGGGTGAGCAATTTCCGTTGGAAAGCGTCCAGAGCAAACGATATGTTCCTTCAATATATCCGGTTGTGTTTGTCGTTGCATCTGTCGGATCATCAAAAACAATAGTACTTGGGTTGGGGAAATTAGCATCTTCCGTCCATACTCCCGTAGCCAAACCTGTTGGTGGGTTTGCAGTCATATTTACGCTATAAGTTGCACATAACGATTGGTCTTCTCCTGCATAAGGAAGCGGGCGGTCATAAGCTGAAACCAAAACAGTATCCGTTGCATCGGGGCAAGTTCCGTTGCTTACCGTCCAAACGAATTGTTGTTGCCCTTCCAATAAATGAGTTACGGGAGTTAAATTACTATCGGGATAAATAAAAGCTATTGTGTTAGAAGCATTGGCAAAAGTAGGATCAACCATCCATAATCCCGAAGCTGTTCCTGCGGGTAAATTTGCTTGTAAAAAGCTCAAAGTATCAAAATACAGAGAATCTACACCGCACACACTTACATCGGCTCCTGCATCGGACACCGGCATATCATAAACGTTAACTTTGACGGTGTCGGTTGAATCGGGACAAGTTCCATTGCTGACTGTCCAAACAAAATTGTACGTTCCTTCTATCAAATTGGAAACGGTTGTAGCCGGCATATTCACGCCTGAAAAATTAACAGCAGAAGGGTTGTTAATATTATTCGGTTCTGACCAAATACCGGTTGAAGTTCCGGCAGGAACAGTAGCTCCCAGGGAAGTAGAATAGATAGCACATAAATCAATATCGGTTTCTGCATTTGCAACAGGCTGATCGTAAATATGTACCAACACAACATCGCTTGCAGGAGAACAACTTCCATTCGTTACTTTCCAAATAAATCTGTAAGTCCCTTCTTGTAAGTTTGAAATATGTGTATTCGGGTCGTGAACATTTGCAAAGGTTACCGAAGAAGGATTTTGATTTGAAGGATCTAAAGACCACGTTCCAACGGCACTCCCTATGGTATCTGAATCTTCGGCATTTAAGTCAAGTTCATATATACTACATAAACTCGTATCTGTTCCGGCATTGCTTGATGGAGGATCATAAACTTTTATCAAAAGCGTATCCGTATCGGGCGGACAAGGACTGGTAGGATTGGTTACTGTCCAAAAAAGGCGATACACACCTTCTTGAAAACCTGAAATAGCAGAATTCGGATTGGACACATCCGCAATTACTACATTACCGGGGTTAGGCCCGTTCGGATAATTCAAATCCACCGTCCACTGAAAATTATCCGTAGGAAGATTTACAGACGTATCGGCATGTAAAGTTGTAGCATAAGAACCTCCGCAAATATTTATGTCTGTTCCGGCAATAGCCAAGGGCGTAACATCGTTAATAATTACCGTTGTAGAGCCTGTTGCTTGACATCCGTTTGCTCCTGTTACCGTAACGGTATAAGTTGTTGTATAAGGTGGTCGTGCTGTTGGATTCGCTATATTCGCATTACTCAAAGCAAAATCGGGTGACCAACTATAACTCGTACCTCCACTAGCTTGTAATTGTGCATCAGGAACAGAGCAACTTGTTGTTATATCAGGCCCAGTGGTAACGATTGGCAAATCAATATCTACGTTGACAATAACCGTATCGGTGTTTGTACATCCGTTTGCTCCAATGGCTG
>JALTUD010000709.1 GCA_027047735.1 Flavobacteriales bacterium
TTTTTAATCCTAAATCGTGCTTCTTAGTTTGGTTTTCTTATCTTTGGTCATTATTTAATACCATCTATTTGAGTTTCCGGAGAATAATACGCTTTAAAACAGGCTTAAATTACGGCGTTGATGGATGTTGCATTCGGGCTCTCTTATAATTTTTACAAACCGAAAATATGAATATTACTTCGTTAGAATACAATACGGAACGACCGCAAATGGTGATTCCGGAATACGGCAGAAATGTGCAAAAAATGATTGAGCATTGTATGACCATTGCCGACAGAGAGGAACGAAACAAATGTGCCAAAGCTGTGGTTAAGGTGATGTCGCAAGTAAATCCTCAACTGAAAAACATGGAGGAATACGATCAAAAATTGTGGGATCACTTATTTATTATGTCTAACTTCCAATTGGACGTTGATTCTCCTTATCCTAAACCGTCGCCTGACTTTTTCGAGAAAAAACCTGAAAGAATTGCTTATCCGCAAAGGAAAATAAAATACGGACACTACGGAGCTATTATGGAGGATTTGATTAAAGCAGCCGTAAAACTCCCTGAGGGAGATGAGAAAAAATTCTTGGTAAAAAGAATTGCCAACTTGCTGAAAACCTCTTATTTACTTTGGAACAGAGATACGGTAAACGACGAGGTCATCGTAAAACATTTGGAACAGTATTCGGATGGAAAATTAACCATTGACCCAAGCGAATTGACAGATACAAGGGAGATATTGAGCCATTACAAAAAGAACTACAATAACAACCCGGGTACTTCTTCGAGAAGTAACAACAATTCTAAAACCCGAAGAAACACACCTAACAAGAATTATAAAAATAACTACCGAAAAAAATAATTTATGGGAGCTTTTGAAATACACGGAGGAAACAGATTAAAAGGAGAAATCATTCCGCAAGGGGCTAAAAACGAAGCCTTGCAAGTTCTGAATGCGGTATTACTGACAAAAGAAAAAGTAATCATCAGTAATTTACCTGATATTATTGATGTCAACAAATTGATTAACCTCCTTCAAGCTCTAGGAGTTAAGGTAGAAAAACTGGATAAAGGAAAATATAGTTTTCAGGCGGATGAGGTAGATGTAGATTATATGCTCACTGATGAGTTTAAGGAGAAAGGCGGAGGACTTAGAGGTTCTATTATGATTGTAGGCCCTTTATTGGCTCGTTTCGGCAAGGGATATATCCCTAAACCCGGAGGAGATAAAATTGGAAGAAGAAGGTTAGATACGCACTTCTTGGGATTCCAAAAATTGGGAGCAAATTTTAAATATGATGCCAAAGCAGAATTTTTTAAAGCCGAAGCAAAGCAATTAAAAGGTTGCTATATGCTATTGGACGAAGCATCGGTAACGGGTACGGCTAATATCGTGATGACCGCGGTAATGGCAGAGGGTACAACGACTATTTATAACGCCGCTTGCGAACCTTACTTACAACAACTGTGTAAGATGCTAAACAGCATGGGGGCTAAAATTTCAGGTGTCGGCTCAAACTTATTGACTATAGAAGGAGTAAAAGAATTGCACGGTTGCGAACATCGAGTATTGCCCGATATGATTGAAATCGGTAGTTTTATCGGTCTGGCGGCTATGACACAATCCGAAATTACCATTAAAGATGTGTCTTACGAAAACTTAGGGCAAATTCCTTCGGTTTTTAGAAAATTAGGAATAAAATTGGAACATAGAGGGGATGATATTTTCATTCCACAGCAAGACCATTACGAGATAGATTCTTTTATCGATGGTTCTATTATGACTATTGCCGATGCTCCTTGGCCGGGATTTACGCCCGATTTATTGAGTATCGTTTTGGTTGTAGCCACACAAGCAAAAGGAAGTGTATTGATTCACCAAAAAATGTTTGAAAGCCGTCTGTTCTTTACCGATAAATTGATTGATATGGGTGCTCAAATCATTCTATGTGACCCACACAGGGCTACGGTAATCGGACTAAACCGAAGCAATAATCTACGAGGCATCAATATGACTTCTCCGGATATTAGAGCCGGGGTTTCGTTACTTATCGCTGCTCTTTCTGCCGAAGGAACAAGTATCATAAAAAATATTGAACAAATAGACAGAGGTTACGAAAATATTGAGTTGCGTTTAAATAATTTAGGAGCGGATATTCGAAGAATTTCTTAATTTTGGGCGTTCCCCTATTTTACAAAAACAACATATCGCTCTCGCGAGACGTTGTTTTTGTAAAATAGGGTCGGGCTATCCACTATATCTTTTGGTTTGCATAAAGCAAACAAACCAAAAGGATGCCGTTTCTATCCCTAACGCAAAAAGATACGAATCAAACTCTTTTTTTTATATGGTACAATTTTTGCTAAAATTCAGCGATATTCAATTCAAAAAAAATAATAAGAAATAATATGAAAACAATAAGCATAATAACAGCAACTGCTTTAATTGCTTTAAGTAGTTTTAGCCTTCTTACTCGTCCTTCCGAAAAAGAAAACGCTACAAAAACCACTCCCCTACAAAAAGTAGGACTAAACATTGGAGATGTAGCTCCTGAATTAGCCTTTAAAGATCCAAACGGAAAAGTCAGAAAATTATCTGACTTGAAAGGTAAAATAGTACTGATAGACTTTTGGGCTTCGTGGTGCGGACCTTGTAGAAGAGAAAACCCCAATGTGGTAAAAGCTTACAACAAATATAAAGACGCAAAATTTAAAAACGCTAAAGGTTTTGACGTTTACAGCGTTTCTTTAGACAGAAACAAAGGAAGTTGGATAAACGCTATCAAACAAGATGGATTGATTTGGCCAAATCATGTTTCTGATTTACTTTTTTGGAACAGTAAAGCGGCTCAAATTTATCACGTAAATTCTATCCCTATGAGTTACTTAATTGATGAAAACGGTGTTATTATCGGAAAAAATCTTAGAGGAGATAATCTGCATATCGCTATTGATAAGCTGTTAAAATAAAAAAAACAAGCACAAAAAAAAGGGGAAACATTAATGTTTCCCCTTTTTTGTGCTTCTGTTTAGTGTCCTTTTTCTTGTTTACGATGTTTCTTAAACTCTTTCTCTAAATGGTAGAGCTTTGTAAGCGTACGGCAAAGTACATGTCATACATTATTAATTTCTTTCCAATTTTGAGGTAATAATTCCGATAATTTATTTGCTTTATGTTCAGGAATACGATTAAGTACATCAAGTAGCCATTTATAGG
>JALTUD010000710.1 GCA_027047735.1 Flavobacteriales bacterium
ACTACTTTTTAACGCTGTAATGGTCGGGCTATCACTACTCACTCTTTTAGCCCTCAAAAGGAGGAGGGCAAAAAGGAGTTCAAACACGCCGTTCTATCCCTAACGCGAGTATAAAGAGTGGTGAGAAAATGAGTTTTAGTTTCTTTAGATGATTAAAAAAAATTGTATAGCCAAGCTAAGAAAATATTTATTGAAGTAAGATAAGAAAATAAAAAACGTTTTATTAGGTTCGTTTCAAAAAACGCTAAAGAATAAAGGAATTTCATCAAAAATAGGAAATATCAGAGCTTTTTACTAAATTTACACCGCAGATTTGAGAGGAAATGGTATAACACTTAAATCATTCATATAAATTTAACCTAAACTTATACAATGCACAAAACTGAAATTCAAGTAAGGTTCTCCGATTTAGATATGGCAGGACATGTTCACAATGGAACTTATTTAAGTTATTTTGAACAAGGACGAGTTGATTTTTTTAAATCTATTATAGGAGAAGATTGGAATTGGAAGAAAAAAGGAGTTGTCTTGGGAAGAAATGAAGTTGATTACCTTCAAACAATTAAACTAAATGACAAAGTTTTCGTCAATACCTGGTGTGAACACGTCGGGAATAAAAGTTTTACTTTAGCTTATGAGCTATACAAAATAAAAGGAGAGAAAGAAACACTTTGCACCAAAGGAAGAACCATATTAGTCTGTATGGATTTTGAAAATGATGTTTCTGTTCCTCTCTTTGAGGAGTGGAAGGAGTTATTGGAAAATTCATTAACTTTAGATAGAAAGTAAATATCATCTTGATAGTTTATGATGGATACGGCATACATACCCGAAATTTGGAAAAAAGCTGACTTTGGCGATACCATTTCAGAGAATGAAAAATATGAAATCTCTAATTATGGACGATTGAAAAGTTTTAAGCAATTTCCGGATAAAGGAATGATTGTTAACCCACATCCTTTTAATGGTTATCCGCGTGTAGTGTTGAAGCAAAAGTCAGGTAAACGTACAGCTCGTTATATGCACAAATTGGTTGCCGAGCTTTTCATAGAAAAGGAGAGCGAAGACCAAAAATATGTTATTCATTTGGATTATGATAAAATGAATAACCATGTCAATAATTTAAAGTGGGCGACTAAAAGAGAAAAAGAGATACACCAATTTAACAACCCGTTGTATAAAGATGAGTTTAGAGAATTATCAAGTTCTAAATTGACCGTTGCCAAAGTCAAGTTGATTAAACGAAAACTTAACGATCCTAAACGAAAGACAAGAATGAAAATGATTGCCAAGCAATTCGGAATTTCCGAAATGCAATTGTATCGTATAAAGTCCGGAGAGAATTGGGCAAGAGTGAAGCCGGATTAGCGTATGGAAAGTTTTTTTAAAAGAAATCTTACCATTAATTGCAGGGGGAAATTGGTTTCTTTGGAGAAACCAACCGTGATGGGAATTGTAAACGTAACGCCCGATTCGTTTTATGATGGAGGAAAGTACAACCGTTCGTTGTCAGCTGTGCTGAAACAAGTAGAAAAACATTTGGATGAGGGTGCTACTTTTATCGATGTGGGAGGGTATTCCTCTCGTCCTAATGCTAAAAATATTTCGGTAGAGGAGGAGCAAAGTAGGGTATTGCCCGTTATAAAAGAAATTGTAAAAAACTTTCCCGAGGTTCTGATTTCCATCGATACGTTTAGGAGTGAAGTAGCTATAAGAGCTGT
This sequence comes from Flavobacteriales bacterium, assembly GCA_027047735.1. Taxonomy (GTDB): domain Bacteria; phylum Bacteroidota; class Bacteroidia; order Flavobacteriales_D; family Parvicellaceae; genus S010-51. The sequence continues at coordinate 1,722 of JALTUD010000710.1, forward strand.
AAATGAAGGAGCATCAATCGTAAATGATATTTCGGCGGGTAATTTAGATGTAAAAATGCCCGGGACAGTTGCCGAATTACAAGTTCCTTATATCGCGATGCACATGAAAGGAACGCCACAGACGATGCAACAAAACCCTGTTTATAATGATGTGGTTAAAGATTTAATCTATTTTTTTTCAAAAAAAATGGATGAGTTTAATTTGTTGGGTATTAACGATGTTATCCTTGATGTAGGCTTTGGTTTCGGAAAGACAGTTGAGGATAATTATCGTTTGTTAAAGCATTTAGATAGATTCAAATTATTTAAAATTCCGATTCTGGTTGGAGTTTCGCGTAAATCAATGTTGTACAAACCTTTGGATATTTCTCCCGAATTAGCCTTGAATGCAACTACGGTTGCTCATACCATAGCTCTCCAAAACGGAGCAAATATTTTAAGGGCTCACGATGTTAAAGAGGCAATGGAAGCAATCCGTTTGGTTGATGAATTGAATTTTGTTTGAATTTCTTTGCTCTTATCTCAACTGCGTTAGGGATAGGAGTGGCATCCTTTTGGTTTGTTTGCTTTATGCAAACCAAAAGATATAGCGGATAGCCCGACCTTTCAAGAGTAAAAAATAGTGAGTGCAACGGCTATTTTTTATTCTTGAAAGGGAACGCCCAAATATTCATACTATTCGATATTAAAATCTTCTCTTTTCGGTCTTTTGTCTTCTTCCCAACGGAAATTAGAGAGGAATTGTTCTTTTTCCGAAAGTGTATTGATAGGCTTCAGTTTAGCGGTTGGTTTGTTGTAGAATTTAATGCGGTCTATCTCATTTTCTTTCAGTAGTATTTTCATTTCAGAACAAAGGGAGTGATTGACATCCGTCAACGGTTTTTTATCTTCACCGAGGTAGTAAAGCACCTCGCCGTTTCCCTTCACCCAAACGGTTTCTATTTTATTGGATTTACCAAAATATCCATCAATGATTTTTCCTTGTATTTGGTCATAATGACCTAAAGAATCGGCTTTTGATACAATCAATGCCTTATTTTTTATCTGCAAATGGTGAATGTTTCCGTCGTTTATTTTAACATCTATTTCTTTTCCCGTAAGTTGATTGACTTCTGACCAAATGATAGGGTTGTGTCGAAACAACATTGATGAATCTTTTTCCGAATAAACTAACGAATCGCAGCGGGCTTGTAAGTCCGACTTGAATAAAAGAACGTTGTAAAAAGCCTTGAAGGAACGTTTTTGAGTTAAAGTATCCTGTTTGATAATCAAGGTGTCGGCTGAAAGGAGTAGCGTATCTTCGTCAAAATATTGAATAAAAACAGGCGAATTGGCAATCAAAGAAGAATCCACTATTTCATTATAAAAAGCATAACCGCCAATCACATCAATATTACTGGAAGTATCTCGAATTAACACATTGCCAAAGGCTTCTCCGATTCCCTTGTTTCTGTCGTAATAAATACTGTCGCCCGATA
>JALTUD010000711.1 GCA_027047735.1 Flavobacteriales bacterium
CTCTCCTGCTTATTGGTCTAGTGATTTGTTTGGCTATTATGAAAATATTAAAATAGAATATGTTATCATTACTTATGGTATACTTCTTTTTTTTATTTTTGAGTTTCTATTTTCTATCAAACTCAAATATATAAAACAAACTCTTCTTCTTTTCTCGATTTTATTTACTATCATGAATATTGACTATTTTATATTAAATCCTGATTTCACAACTCGTGATTCATTAATTCAATTTAGTAAAACCACAAAAAAATCAATTGTTACAGGAGGAACATCTAAATCATATTTTGTTTATGCTAACACAAAAAATGTAGGAACTCCCATTACCTTTATCCCAAAGGAAAAAGAAAAACTATTCTCTCAATTAAAATTCTTAACTGAGAATTATGAAACATATAGAATAGAAGAAGTTAAAGCTTCAAAAATGAGTAAATTTCAAACAGACAGTATAATAATACTAGACAAAATAAAATACCTTGTCCTTGAAAAAAAAATACAACCACAAGGTAAATACGCTATCTGCTTACTTAAAGATATTGAAAATAAATGAAAAAAATACTAATTATTTTAGGAACAAGACCTGAAGCTATAAAGTTCGCCCCATTAATAAAGGAAATACAGAACTCTAAAAATTTAACTCCTATAGTTTGTTCTACAGGACAACATAAAGAGATGCTTGAACAAGTATTTGATTTCTTTTCTATAAAAACAGATTTTGACTTAGCACTGATGACTAAAAATCAATCGTTAATGGATTTGTCTTCTATCGCTATGAAAAAACTAGATACTGTGATTCAAAATGTAAAGCCAGATCTTATTTTTGTTCAAGGCGATACAACTACAGCTTTTATAGGTGCTCTTGCCGGATATTACAACAAAATAAAAGTAGCTCACTTAGAGGCAGGACTTAGAAGTTTTGACCTTTATTCACCTTTTCCTGAAGAAGGTAACCGAAAATTAATTGGTTCGATAGCAAATTTTCACTTTACTCCAACAAAAACAGCTACAATTAACCTACAAAAAGAAGGAATTTATGATAATATTTTTGAGGTAGGAAACACAGTTATCGACGCATTATTAACAGCTCTAAAGATATTAGAGAAAAGCAAATTAAAATCACAATTAGAAAAAAAATATAACCAAAATATTCTCAAAAATAAAACTATTCTGATAACTGCACACAGAAGGGAAAGCTTTGGTCCCCCCTTTGAAGAACTATGTGACACAATCAAAGAACTAGCAAATGAAAATCCCAACTTTTCATTTATCTTTCCTGTTCATTTAAATCCTACAGTTCAAAAAACAGTTTATGATAAATTGAATAACGTTGATAATATTCATTTAATCTCTCCACTTAATTACGCCGAACTTATCTGGTTAATGAGTAAATCTTATTTAATTATTACAGATTCTGGGGGGATTCAAGAAGAAGCCCCTGCCCTAGGCAAACCTTTGATTGTTGTTAGAGATGTTACAGAACGAACAGAAGGTATAGAAGCAGGAACAGGCATTTTAACAGGTACCAACAAATCAAAAATTAAACATGCTTTCAATTTATTGACTCAAAACCAAAAGATTTATAATAAAATGAGCTCTACACAAAACCCATACGGAGATGGCACAAGCTCAAAACAAATTGTAAAAAAACTTATTCAGCTTTGAACACAGTAAAAAAAATATATTACCTATCTCGATCCTATCCAAACTATTTCGATACAGGAGGAGGAGCTTTAATGCGTCAAGCACAAGTTGAAACTCTTAGAAGGAATGGATTTGAAGTAATCGTTGTTCTTCCTAATTATGGTAAAAACACTCTTGAATTAAAAACAGACAATACATTACTCATTCCTTTTAAACATTTTGAAAGATTTACATATTGGAAACATCGTAAAGGTATTATTGATTGTTTTTTAGATAAATGGGTGAAAAATAGCATCATATATTTGAAAAATAAAATAAACAAAAACGATTTGGTTTTTGCTACTACAGGGGGAGAATTTGGGACATTGAAATTAGGAAGCCTACTGAAAAATGTAACAGGATGCAAATTCATTATTAATTATCATGACCCTATTGCATACACCAGTATGAATGGTGTTATTTCCAATAACAGTATAAACCTCAATAAAGACAAAAAGGAAGGACAATACTTAAAAAATGCTGATTTTATAATCACTTCCTCTGATGTTATACAATTCTCATTACTTCAAAAACATTCATTTCTTTCAAAGGATAAAATTAGAACCAACTACTTTGGATATCTCAAATCATTTCAAGCACAACAAAACAGGCATAATAATAAAAAAATAACAATTGTATATGGAGGTTCTTTTGCTAGTCTTCAACAGCCCGATCTACTTATAAAAGTAGCAAAAAATATAAAAGAAGTTGAAGTTGTTTACATTGGCAATCATAAAAACTATGAACCTTTAAAAAAATACAAAAAGTATTGCACCTTACTGCCTGCAATGCCATACGAGAAATACTTAAAATATATACAAAAGAACGCAGATATAGGCTTTGTTAGTCTTACCGATGATTATTACGGAGCTTGTGTTCCTTCAAAGCTATTTGAATATATAAATGTTGGACTTCCTATAATTGGAGCTTTACCAAAAGGCGATGCCAACAACATCATAAATAACAAACAATATGGTTTGTCCTGCCATTTTTCAGACGAAGAAACACTTAGGAAGAACATTATTAAACTTATTGATAAAAACAAAAGAAATCATTACCGGCAAAAAATAAAAGCCGATCGAGAAAAGTGGAATATCGAAAATCGAATGAAAGAAATTATTTCTATCATCAAATCGTTATAAAAAAAAGCCATAACATCAAGTTGTGGCTTTTTTAACTCCTCTATTAATTTAGGAGTACTAAAACAATATCCCCACTCTTACTCCTGCTCTACCCATTATTCCATTTTTTATAAAATTACTAATAAATTCTTCTTTTAACGGATATCTATATTTACCTTCTCCACTATAAGTAGCTAATTGGCCACCGCCTCCTGCATAAAAATCAAAAACAAGTCGGTTAGATATTGTCCATCTCAAGCCAAAAAGAGAACCAAAACCTACATTACTTAATTGAGCTTTTCCGTCTGCAGTAATTGGAATTGAATCTTGCCCATAGCTCCTTAATGAATCAACAGTCTCTACAAATTTCTTATTGTAATAGTCCTTTCCTATTTTAAACGAGGCATTAAAATAATTAACATAAGGAGAGATATAAAAATTGACTTTATAATTATCTCTCTTAGAAACATTATCAAAAATCAAATTGTAATCTGCTTCTAATTTCACACCTTGTCCATTTACAGTTGGTTCTGAAAGAGCATCTGTACCCGACAAATATAACCCTGCTTGAAGCATAAAACTATTTCTACCGGATAACTTTCTCTCATAACCAAACTGAATCAAGTTATCGGCTAAATTAGTTGGCAGCATAAAAAATTGATTTTTATATTCTACCTGACTTTTCGGTGGTTCTTCAACTTGATTTGTTTGAGCTTGAGAAGCAAAGGTAAGCCCTAATGCCATAATTGCGATGAATGTTCTTTTTGCCTTTTTCATAATCTTTAAATTTTTATGTTTTTACAAAGATACGTATTAATCTCCCTTCGGTATAACAATTTTCACTTCAGTTTTTATCTAACATACATACAAATAAAGAAACAAAACACTAATAAACAACGGGTTATAATTTATAAAACTTATTTTACACAACCACTAAAAAGGAAAATTATCGGAAACACGTATCCCAACAACACAAACATCATCTACTTGTTCATTTTTGCCTTTCCATGTTATAAAGTTAAGTTCAACTTGTTTCTCTACTTTTCTCATAGGTAAGTCTTTATTCGAAAGTAATAATTTTTTAAACCTTTTAGACATAAACTTTTTATCACGCTCACCTCCAAATTGATCGGCATAACCATCTGTAAAAAGATAAATTTCATCATCCACTTGTAATTGAGCCTCGTGCAAGGTGAAAGGATGCTGAGGTTTAGCATGTAGGCCAATAGGTTGTTTGTCTCCTTTTATTTCGTATAAAAACGAACCGCTTTCCTCATTGACTAAAGAAGGAATGGCATCTTCTCCATTAAGAAACAACGGATTTTCTGAATGACGCACTATCCAAACAGGATTATTTGCTCCTGAAAAGTACAGCTTTTTAGTTTTTTTATTATAAGTACAAAAGGACAAATCCATCCCATCTTTAATTTTTGGATTGGGATGATGTTGCTCTAAAGTAAATTGGACTTTTTTATTTAATTCGTCTAATATCTCATTAGGATGTAATAATTTTTTTTCATAAAAAATCTCATTTGATAAGATAGTCCCAATTAGAGAAATAAATGCTCCCGGGATTCCATGACCGGTAGAATCTGCAACACAAAATAATATAAAATCATTTTGCTGTTGCCACCAATAAAAATCACCACTTACTACATCTCTAGGACGATATAAAAGAAAAGCATCTTTAAAAAAGTCTGTAATCTTATTTTCAGGCAATGACGCCTCTTGAATTAATTGAGCATAATCAATACTTTCTTTTATTTCTTTGTGTTGTTCTTCCAATACATTCTTCTGCTCAAAAATTTGCTGATTTTGTAATTCGATATACTCTTTTTCCTGTTCTATGGTTAAGGTAGCTTTCTTTATTTTATTTTCTAATATTTCTTTCTGTTTTATCAACTGATTAATCTTCCATCTCACCACTAATAAAACAATCAGAATAATCAAAACCACAACCAAGATAATAAACCACCATTCCATCCAAAAAGGAGGTAAAACGGTAAACGATATTGTTATTGGAGTCAAGTTCCATTTTCCTTTATTATTTGAACTTAACAATTTTAACGTATATTTTTGTGGAGGTAAATTCGTAAAAGTTAAATAACTCCTATTAGAAGGAGCCGACCAGTGCTTACTCAACCCCTCCAAGAACCACTTATAACGCACTTTTCGTGGCCTATTCAAATCAATCCCTATAAAATCCAGGGCAATATTATTCTGTGAATATGGAATTTCTATATTCTTATAGTTTCTCCATATCTTTCGATTTGTTTTATCTATATCATAAGACTCAACGGAAAGTATTTGAAGAATTGGAGGCAGGTAATTTGTTTTATAGTGAAAAGGACTGGAAGAAGCTAATCCATTCACCGTTCCCAACAGCAATGTTCCCGTATTCGTAAACAAGATAGATTTTTCAATTATTTCTCCTCCTTCAATTCCTTCAGCATTACCAAAAAATTCAACATCTAAAACCGCAGAATCATTTAGTCTTACAACATCAATTCCACGTTCATTTCCACATCGGATTTTTCCTGTGGCATCAACTGCCAAAGCATAAATATTGTTTGATGTCAGACCGCTTTCTTTTGAAATATGTTGTGCTGAAATAATGTGATTAAAATCAAAATCATCTACAATAAAGAAACCATTGGCATCGGTTGTTATATACATTCTTCCGTAACTTGAAACTAAAGAAGTTATGTTCTCTATTTTCTCATTAAAGTTAGGTGTGATAAAACCTCCTTTTTTTAATTTTATACGGATTCCTCCATAGCGATAAGCAAACCAAATATTTCCATAGCTGTCTTTTGCTATTGACGACACCAAAAACGATTCTAAAGATACATCATTGTGTTGAGAAACATTGTAAACATCCGGAAATCGAGTGAATGATACTTTATTAATCCCTTCGTCTGTACCAACCCAATAGGTGGTTGAATTTTCTTGCAATACGGCATAAATTTCACTTCCGGACAATCCTGAAGAAGTAGAGATAACTTGAAAGGATGAAAAATTGTTATCGGTGATAGCGATTCCCTTTTTAGTTCCAATCCATATCTTTTTATGAGAATCGTTGAACAGACTATAAATTCTATTGTGAGGCAACCCATTTAAGCTATTTAAATTTAAAACCGAATCTATAAAACCTTGCTTCAATTTGAAAACGGAAAGCCCGTCAAACGTTCCCGCTAATACAGCACTGTCCTTTAATTGACATAAAGATAAAATCTGATTACTAACCAGTCCTTGATGAGTTGTATATGTGATATAGTCGTTAGGATTGAAATTATTTATTCCTCCGTAGTAAGTAGCAAACCATAACGTCCCATTGTTATCCGCTATAATATCTCTAATCCTCTCATGACTTAGCCCGTTTTCTTTAGAAAAAGGTAAAAACCCGTTTCTATCATAACGACTCACTCCTGTTCTTGTCCCAATCCAAATATCCCCTTTGTTATCTTCGCATATAGCTCGTACCCGTTTACTGGATAAACCAATAACAGAGTCGTACACTATAAATGTATCGTTTTCAAACTTAACCAACCCGTTGCTGGTTCCTATCCAAAAACGATTTTTTGAATCTCTGAGAAAAGACAAAATTCTTTTTGAGGGTAGTTGGTTGCTCATTTTCCATTTACTCAACTTCCCGTTAACAATTCGATACACACCGTCTTCTGTTCCTGCCCAAACCGTATTTAACAAACTGTCATTATAAACCGCTCTAACTTTATATGTAAACGTTGTATCGTGAATAGATATAGGTGTCCATTTTTCTTGTTCGGCATCAAAAACAGCTAATCCTTTATTGGTTCCTACGATTAATTCTCCTTCATTGGTTTGGGTAAGTGTTCTTGTATAGTTATGAGGCAAGCCATCGGTTGTGGTATAAACTTTTATGATTTTACCATTGGATAATTTAGCAATCCCCTTAGAAGTAGCCAACCAAAAATCTCCGGCTTTATCTTGTAGAATATCCCTTACTTTTCTTGAGGGTAATCCGTCTTTTAAATCAAAGGTTATAAAATGAACTCCATCAAACCGGGCTACACCTCCCCCGTCAAGCGTTACCCATAAAAAACCGTCTTTATCTTGCAAAAGTGAGTAAGCCCCTGAACGCGGCAGGCCTTCTTCAACAGATATACTTCTGAAATTAAAATGTTGTCCCTTTGCTTCTTTAAGCACACCAACGGTAAAGATTGTGATAAGCAATCCCCACAAAACACCTTGTTTTATATAGGAAAGAAAAAGGGTAAATCTCAACATCATAAGTTTAAAGATAGTAAAAAACTTTCAATGGAAAGAAGCACCGTGTTTTTTTCTTCCCAAAAACTCATATGATTACTTTTTTCTAACTCTATTATACGAGCTTTAAGCTCAGGCAACTGTTGTTCAATGAGGGAGTAAGGTATTGTAGTATCGTATTTGCTCGATATATAAAGGATGGGGGTTTGCGTTATTCTTGCTCGTTCTACACTTGATTTTCTATCTCTTAAATGTGCTAATGTTTTGACTATGGTTTCGGGCTGTACTTTTTTTGCTAATTGTTGATATTGGTTTACTTCTTTTGATAATGCGGTTAGATTTTCCTCTAAAAAAAGATGATTGACCATTTGCCCTGTAAATACATAGGGGTGTTGTTCTGCTATTTCTATTGCTCGATTTCTGTATTCTTTTTTCTCCGGAGTATCTTCTGACAGACTACTATTTAGCAAGACAATGCCTTTTATTTTATGCGACAGATACTCTAGTAAATATCCTGCAATATATCCTCCCATAGAATGCCCGATTAGCACACAACTTTCTATCGATAACTCTTCTATTATTTTACTGATTTTCTCTGCTGTACATTCCAACGAACAATCGGGATTTTCACTTGATTTTCCATGTCCGTACAAGTCTATTGTGAGTATTGAAAACTTCTCTCCAAAATAACTTTCGTAAGATTTCCAAATTTCACTTCCTCCTAAAAAACCGTGAATAAAAACTAATGTAGTATCCTTTGTTTTGTTTTTTTTATAATTGTAATACATGGATATTTTCTTCTTCCTCCTTGCCTGTTTTCTTCGCGTTAGGGATAGGAGCGGCATCCTTTTGGTTTGTTTGCTTTATGCAAACCAAAAGATATAGCGGATAGCCCGACCATTACGGCGTTAAAAAGTAATGTAGTGCAACGAAATTGCTTTTTTATGCCGTAATGGAAACGCCCAAATCACAATTTTAACGGATACTTACTATTCGATTGATAGGGATAATTGTGCCTTGTTTTAAGACGATATTCTTATCTCCCACTGCCCATACTGTTGTTCGAACTTCTTTTAAACTTTCGCTGTCTTCAAAGATTATCTTGCTTTTTGTTCGATGTAAATTTCCTAAAATCATTGCTCTTCGCAAGTTGTGTTTTAGTATTTTTAGGTCGTCTGTACTCTTGTCTATCGGGTTTTTGGGGAATGTCAAATTAGAGATTTCTTCTTTTTCAATAAGTATGGGTGTAAGTGTAGTGTTTTGCATAGTTGTTCTGTGTGTTTTAGTTTTGTTAAAAAATATGAGGTAGAAAAAAATGAAGGATTTTCATCTTCTTTAGTTTGCCTTGATGATTTACGGTAAATGTTAAAAATTGGTTACAAATTTTATCGTCTTTGTGGTTTTGTCGGTCAGCTTAAATCGGTCGTCTGTCCTATTTCCTACTATCCAAGCTATTTTACCGGCGGATTCCAATATCCAAATTTTTTCTTTTTCAAATTGGTTCGCTTTTATATCAGTAAAATAATCACTCAATTTCTTTTGTCCTTTCATCCCCAAAGGTACAAATTTATCTCCTTTCTTCCATCTTCGCAATACCAAAGGGAACTTTAATTTTTCGGCATCAAAATATCCAACATTTTGCTCGCTAAAATCTATATTATCCGTAGATGTCAAAATTGTTATTTCAAAAGGAAAAGGCATTGTGTAGCTCCCCTCCGATTCAATCGTATAAACCTCTTCCCTTATTTTTATGTTCGGTTTAATTATATAAACATTCTCATCCACAAGCAATACAAACTTCGGATTATAGAACAACTTCCCTTTTTCGGGCGTATGTTCCAGCAAATTCATCACTTGAGATTTGTTAAATTCGTATGGCTTTAGTAATTGATACAACAGAAAAGGCGACTTCGTTTTACGCACCTTAATTACACCTTGTTCTTCGGTTACCAAACGCTTTCTGTCTTCTTCTATTTTCTCTTTTAAGTAGGCTTCTGCTTCTGTTATATTTTCTATGGTTTGTGTCAATCCTTTACGGGCATTCGGATGCACATTATCCAGCTGAGGAATGATTTTATGTCGCAAAAAATTCCGACTGTATTTTAGCGAATCATTACTGCTATCACTCCTATATTTTTCTCTCTTTTCTTCTATAACCGCTAATAACTCTTGTTTAGAAAACCTCAACAAAGGTCTAATCACACCATTGTTATAAAAAGGAATACTCTTCAGCCCCTCAATTCCCGAACCTCTGATACTATTGATAAAAAAAGTCTCTATTCTATCTTCTCCGTGATGAGCCGTTGCAACATAATCAAAATCCTTTTCACGTCTTATTTTCTCAAACCAGTTGTACCTCAGCTCTCTTGCAACCTCTTGTATTCCCTTTCTTCTTTCGTTTGCTTCTTTTCCGGTATCAAACCGAGTTACAAAAAGAGGAATTTGATGTTTTTCAGCAAAATCCCGTACAAAAACCTCATCTCCCTCCGACTCCTCTCCTCTTAGCTGAAAATTGCAATGAGCCAACGAAAAATCAACGCCTGTTTCCTTTAACAACAGAGCCAAAGCAACAGAATCTCCTCCACCACTAAACGCCAACAAGACATTCTTCTCCCTCCCATCTTCGACAACAGATGACAATTCTTTCCTAAATTTCCGTACGATTAAATCTATATTCATTATTAAGTTCTTTAAACTACTTTGGGCGTTCCCATTACGTCATAAAAAAGCAGTTTCGTTGCACTACACTACTTTTCAACGCCGTAATGGTCGGGCTATCACTGCTCACTCTTTTGGTTTGCATATATGCAACAAACCAAAAGGAGTTCAAACACGCCGTTCTATCCCTAACGTGGAATGAAATAAGTGCAAGAAAGTGGAATTTGTAGTTCTCAGACGATGAATATTTTCTTTGCATAGCCCCAGCTATGGAAATAAAATATGAAGAGGTTATTTACAGTTTGGAAATAATAGTGAAATTAGATTATTTTCTTTTCAATCTAGGCATTTTTAAGAAGCATAGCCGTAGCTATGGTTCGCAAAAATAACGACGAGTGAAATGAAAAGAACTAATTTTTAACTTATAAACAAGCTGTAAT
>JALTUD010000712.1 GCA_027047735.1 Flavobacteriales bacterium
AGGAAGTAAATCCTTGTCATAAATTCCAAATTGTTTTAGATGCACTTCATCTGCTTCTTTAATCTCTTGAGCAAAGATTGTAATGTTATATAAGAGGAACGCTATAAAAAAACAGACAAATTTCATACAATCAATAAGTTACCTCGTTTCGTTGTAGCCAATGAGCTAAAACAACTAAGTGCCAAACTCTGCTCCACGTAACTTTATAATGGTTGTTTAAAAATAGTTGCCACAATTCGTCAATGGCATCTGCATCGAAATAAGGTTGTTTTTTCAGCCAATTTAATTGTGTTACACAAAAGTCTTTCAATTCTTTTTTCATCCAATGTTGCCACGGAAATACAAACCCCATTTTTTTTCTGTTTACAACTTCCTTAGGCAATAAATCTCCCATGCTATCTACTAATAATTTTTTTGGTGTATAAGGGAACTTATACTCATCGGGAACTCCGTAAACATACTCAACAAAATTATGGTCTAGAAACGGTACTCTAACTTCCAAAGCACTCGCCATACTCATTTGATCGACATCACGCAATAAAACATTTTGCATATAGGTGTGCAATTCCAAAAATGAAACTTTACTTAAAAAAGGAACATTAAATCCCGGTTTTTCTACATCAATATGTTCTACTCCGTATTCAAAAACTGCATTTTTAGGCAGAGAGTTTTTATGGGTTACTTTTTTAATCATATCGTCGGGTAAAAGTTGACGACTTACGGGGTAATAAAAAGGTAGTTCTAAATATTTTTTGGTTATGGTTTCCGTTATTTTATCAGAAGCTATCGAAGGTTTTACCAATTGTAAGGTTTTACCCGCCAATTTTCTAAACACCAAAGGAAAAGAGTACATCCACTTTTTGTCCAACAAATTAATAGCCCGATGAAAAATATCATATCCGGCAAACAACTCATCACCTCCTAAACCGGACAGTGCCATGGTAACCCCTTTTTCTTTGGTTACTTTTGCTACTACATAAGAGTTTATACCATCGGCACTTGGATGATCCATAGCATCAAGGGCAGCAGGCAAATCATTTAAGAAATCTTGCGGTGTTAAATTGATTTGTGTATGTTCTGTTTTGAATTTTTCAGCAATGATTGAAGCGTATTTTGCTTCGCTAAATTCTTCTTCGTCAAAAGAAATAGAGAATGTACGAACAGGACGAGGGCTGACTTTACTCATCAGAGCAACAACAGCACTGGAATCTATCCCGCCACTAAGAAAAGCCCCGTAGGGAACATCGGCTTGCATTCTGTTTTTTACTGAGGTTAACAAGCGTTCTTTTATTTCTTTTGTTACCTCTTCGTAACTTTGATTTTCCGCTTTTCTGTTGATGAATATTCCAATATCCCAATAGCGTTCGATTTTATATTCGTCATCACTCAGAAAAATGTAATGCCCGGCTTCCAGCATTTTAACGTTCTTCACAATTGTGCGAGGGGCGTGAACCGTTCCGTATCTCAAATAATCCACCAAACCTTCCTCATCTATTTTCTTTTCGATAAAGGGTAACGAAATAAGACTTCTAATTTCTGACGAAAAAGCAAAATGTTTGTTATTGTCAAAATAATAGAGAGGTTTTATTCCCAATCTATCTCTTGCAATAAAAAGTGTTTCGTCTTTTTTATTCCAAATGGCAAATGCAAACATTCCATCCAGCTTATGCAGGCAACCTTTTCCCCATTTTTGATAGGCAGCCAAAAGAACTTCGCTATCCGAATTGGTCTTAAAGTCGTAAGATTCTTTTAGTTGCTCTTTGAGTTTTAAGTAATTGTAAATTTCGCCATTAAATACTAAAACAAGGTTACCGTCATTGCTTAGCATTGGTTGGTTTGCTTCATCTGACAAATCGATGATAGACAAACGATTATGGCCTAATGCTATTTTATTATCTTGAATACAGAAATCCGTAGCATCCGGACCTCTGTGAGCCGAAAGCTTGTTCATCTTTTGAATTGCCGACTTGGGGTCAGGTAAGCCTTGCAGATTATAAATTCCGTTTACTCCACACATTGGTTATAAGTTGATTTGTTGAAGAAACTCCTTGTTATTAATCATCTTTTCAATCCCTTCTTCAATGGATACCAACGGACGATTTAATATTTTTCTCATTTTGGAATTATCGGGTAACCTTCTTGTCATATCCCCTTCTTTTAATGGTGGTAGGTGTATGATTTTCGATTTTGAGTTGGTTTTCTTGATGACTAATTTTGCTAAATCAAGTACACTAATCTCATCCGCTCCTCCAATATTTATAGTGTCGTTCAGATGTAGGCTGTCTTCAAAAATTTCTACACAAGTATCAATGTTGTCATCTACATAACAAAAAGTACGTGTTTGAGAGCCGTCTCCGTATATGGTAATTGGTTCGTTTTTAAGTGCTAAAGCTATAAATTTAGCCACTACAAAATCAACACTTTGATTGGGTCCATAAGTGTTGAAAAAACGAAAAATGGTATAATCTAAGTCAAAAGACTGTTTGAATGAACGGAAATAGGCTTCGCCTACATTCTTAACCACAGCATAAGGGACTTTTGAATTAAGTGGTGTCGTTGCTTCGTTTTGGGGAAGCTCTACCGGTTCTCCATAGACTTCGGAAGATGAGGAAAAGAAAACGCGTTGAACAGAAGTGTTTTTACATAGATTTAGAACGTTTCTTATTCCTTCAATGTCGGTTAAAACTTGAATTGGATTTTCTTGTGTGCGTTTTACACCTACGACTGCAGCATAGTGAAATACATAGTCGAATTTATACGATAGCATCAACTCTGAAATGTCTCTGTAATTATTGACATCGCAATATACAAATTCCCAATTCTTATATTCTTTTGATGGTAGTTTTGATTTGTTTCCGGTTGATAAGTTATCTGCTATGACTATGTGGTAATCGGGGTTTTGGACTAATCTTCTTGCTAACGCTCCTCCTACATTTCCGGCACCGCCTGTTATTAATATTTTTTGCATTTTTCTTACTTTTATTTCGTCTTCCAAAGTTATGCAATATTTTAGAACCTATTTAATTTGAGTTAAAAAACTATTCTTTTTTCTGCTTTTGAAGGGGGATGTTTTCTTTGCTCCTTTCCTTCTCGTTTCTTTTTTCGCGTTAGGGATTCGTATCCCTAACACGAGTAAAATAGACGGTATAAAGCGTTTTTATTTTCCTTATCCTTCTTCAAAATTCTT
>JALTUD010000713.1 GCA_027047735.1 Flavobacteriales bacterium
GAGAAAGTAGATTTTAACAAGAATTATGTTCAAGCACTTGTAATTGCTCCAACAAGAGAGTTGGGAATTCAAATTGCAGAGGATTTTAAAAAATTCACAAAGTATATTAAAGGAGCATCCATTGCAACCATATACGGAGGGGCGAGTATCGAAAATCAAGCCCGTGAAGTAAAACGAGGAGCACAAATTGTAGTAGCTACACCGGGTCGTCTTAACGATATGATTCGCCGAAATATGGTGAAGCTTAACCAAGTGAGTATCGTAGTTTTGGATGAAGCTGATGAAATGCTGAACATGGGGTTTAAAGAAGATATCGATACGATATTAAAACAAACTCCCAACCATAAAAATGTTTGGTTGTTTTCTGCAACGATGCCTAAAGAAGTGGCACGAATTGCGTCAACCTATATGGAAAGCCCGATAGAGGTAACCGTAGGGACTAAGAATGCTGCCAACAAAGATATTCATCATGTTTATTATACAATAAATGATAGAAATCGTTATCAAGCACTAAAAAGATTATTGGATTTTCATCCGGATATTTATGGTCTGGTTTTTTGCAGGACTAAGCGTTTGACACAAGAAATTGCCGATAAATTGATGAAAGACGGATACAGTGCGGCTCCATTACATGGAGATTTATCTCAATCTCAGCGTGATCACGCAATGAAGAAATTTAGAGATAAAACGGTTCAGATTCTTGTAGCAACAGATGTTGCCGCTCGTGGTATTGATGTGGATAGTATTACACATGTAATTCATTATAATTTACCGGAAGAAGTTGAGAACTATAACCATAGAAGTGGTAGGACTGGAAGAGCAGGTAAAAAGGGACAGTCAATATCTTTGGTTACCGGCAAAGAAATGAATCGGGTGAAAGCTATTGAAAGGGTAACAAAACTAAAAGTAGAACATGCTCAAATCCCTAGTGGGAAAGAGGTCTGTGAAAAACAATTGTTTGCTCTCATTGATAATGTTAAGAACGTAGAAGTTAAGGAAGAAGAAATAGAACGCTTTTTACCTTCTATTTTTGAACAATTGGAAGGGTTGACAAAAGAAGAGGTTATCAAAAAGTTTGTCAGTGCTGAGTTTAACCACTTTTTGGAATATTACGATGGTTCTCGGGATTTAAATAGCACCGTTTCGGATAGAGATAGAAACAGAAGTGACGATGGCGGAAGAGATAGAAATAGAGGTAGAAATCGTTCGGATGATTCGAAACAACGTTTCCATATTACAGCAGGAACTGAAGATGGATTGAATAAAGGAGCAATTTTAAGGATTGTTTGCCAAAATGCAGATATAAGTTCAAATGAAGTCGGAAGGATAGATTTATTTAGAGAGTTTTCTTTCTTTGACGTTGATAAAAAACATGCTGACCGTGTGTTGGAAGGTATGAAAGGAGCTGAATTTAATGACAAGCCTTTCAAAATCCAATTAGCTAAGAGCAACGGAGGCGGCGGTGGTCGTTCTTCTAAAGGCGGAGGAAATAGACGTAGAAGAGAAAGAAGTAGCTTCTCATCTAGTAATTCATCTGACGGCGGTAGAAACCGTGATAGTAGAAGACGAAGAAGATAAAAAGTTTTGATACTCAAATAAAAAAAGGAGGCTATTTACAGCCTCCTTTTTTTTTGTTTAAAACTATCTTGTTAACTCCATATCTTTCTTCTGAGGTTTTTTGTTTAATAGAAAAAAATCAATAATTCCTATCAGATAACCCCATCCATAAGAAATATGTAAAATCAGAAAAGTGAATATTATTTTTGGAATGTGTTTTTTCTTTTTGGTTATTTTTAAGGCGAAAATAAAGGCAAAAACAAAATAAAGAACAAGAATAGATAAATTGAAAAGAAGCAAAAGCGGATGGATAGGAGAGGTTACCACCGAAAAGATTAAGAAAAGAACAAAAAATAAAGGAATTAATTGTCTTACCGTGGTTATTGTGTGGTGTTTTTTATTGACAAAAACTTTCCAGTATCCGTATTGGTAATATTGTCGAAAAAGTTTTTGAAACGATGCTCTTACATAATATTTAGAAAGAATTTTCTTTGACAAGAATATTTTAAAACCTTCTTTTAGTATTCTGAAATTAAACTCATCATCTTGATTTCTAGCTAATTCTTCATCAAAATAACCTATTTTTTCAAAGACTTCTTTTCTATACGCTCCAAAGGCAACCGTATCAACGTATCCATCTTTTTGTCCTGTTCTAAAATGGGCGTTTCCTACGCCGAAAGGAGAACTCATCGCTGTACCTATTATTTCCGAAGTTTCGTTTTCAAAGACATTGATAATGATACCTCCGGAGCATCCCACTTCCGGATGTTTGTTCAAGACGTTTACATTTTCAGTAATAAAAGAAGTATCAACTTCCGCGTGAGCTCCGAGTATAATCTTTACATCGGCAGTTGAGGTTTTTAAACCTAAGTTTAAAGCGTAGGGAGTCGTTTCTTTTTGATTGATTAACAAATGAACATTGGGATATTTCTTTGCAACTTCTTCTACGATTACAGGTGTTCTATCATCACTTAAACCATCACAAACATAAACAGATATTAGTTCTTTCGGATAATCGGATTGAAGTATGGAATGAATACATTTTTCAATGTATCGCTCCTCATTTTTACAAGGTATAATTACAGAAACTTTCATCAAGACAAAGATAGTGGTTTCACTGTTTAAAAGGGACAAATGAGGATTTTATAATTCTTTCACCTGCAGGCGTAATAATTTTTAATTGTTGTTTAAGCGTTTTGTCAACTATCATATAACCAATTTCTTGCGGTGCAACATTTGCTTTATTTTTAAAAATAATATGATGAGATGAAAAGTCATTTAATTTAAAGCTGACAGTAGAATATCCTTCAGCCTCAAGTTGATAAATCAGTGTGTTTTTTCGATTAAAAATTTTTGATGTTTGCCCAAAGTTAATTACTCCATTGGTTTTTGTACCTCTTTTACCGATAAGAGTGTCTTTGTGAAATTCCCATATTTCTACAATTGTATTTCCTTTAAAACTAGTACTGTCAACCCATTTCCCTTCCATCCAACCTAATTGTGATACAGATAGGCTTGAGTCTTTGACCGTTTCGTTTTTTACCTTTTGTTGAGCAATATCAAAAGGGTGTTCAATTTGTTCTTGTTCGTTGTTTGAACATGAGTAAACGAAAAGAGAAAC
>JALTUD010000714.1 GCA_027047735.1 Flavobacteriales bacterium
CACCTGCCCCGCGTTAGGGATAGAACGGCGTGTTTGAACTCCTTTTGGTTTGTTGCATATATGCAAACCAAAAGAGTGAGTAGTGATAGCCCGACCTTTACGGCGTTAAAAAAATGTGTAGTGCAACGAAACTGTTTTTTTATGCCGTAATGGGAACGCCCAAATTATACTGCTAGTTTTTTTTATGATAGGTGATTAATCCTTCTATGGGTTTTTGCAAGATTTCGCCGATTTTTAAGTGATATTGAGTAGCTACTTTAGTTAATTCTTCTTGGAAATGATATGCGACTGAACCCACTACATTGAAAGTGTATTGCTTATAATCCGAGTATTTTATGATGTGTGTTGTGATAAAACTTTGAAAGGATTGTTCGACTAAATTCCGTAAATAGGCTTCGTTTTTTTTACGTTTGCCAACCCAACGTGCAAAACTTGCCAAATAGCGATTGGGTGCTTCGGATTGGTAGATTTGTTGTAATATTTTGGTCTTTGTCAAATGGTAATCAGTCGATAATTCTTGGCTTAAATGGCGGGGCATCGTTTGGTATAAATAATCTTTTAACAAACGCTTTCCGATGTCGGTTCCGGCTCCTTCGTCGCCTAAGATATAACCTAAGGAAACTTGTTCTTCGATTATTTTTTCTCCGTCGAAGACACAGGAATTACTTCCTGTTCCCAATATGGCACAAATGCCTTTTTGATTTCCGCAAAGTGCTATGGACGCTCCCAACAAATCGTGTTTAACGTGAACATGAGCTTGAGGGAATGCTTTTTTTAATCCTTGATACACTACGTTGTTCATTTCCGTTGACGAACAACCTGCACCGTAAAAAAAAATCGCTTTGATTTTCTCTTTATAAGATTGTATTTCTTCCACACTCATCAATACCTTATAGATAGTTTCTGAATTTTTAAAAAAGGGATTTAAACCTTCGGTTTGGAAACTTATTATTTCATTGTTTCCGTCTAAGACAACCCAATCTGTTTTAGTAGAACCACTATCTGCTATTAATTTCATTATGATTATTTTTTGAAACAAAAAAAAGCCTCAACTCAAAGTTAAGGCTTTTTGACATTTTATGTGATTTTATTAACTAAAAAATCCGCCTAACATATCTTTGGCTTTGTCACCCAACATATCTTTGGCAGCATCCATAGCACCGTCTGCTCCTCCAAACATAGACATCAATCCTGATGCATCGTTTGCATCGGTTTCTTCGTTTTTCCCCGTTACCAACTCAACTAATTTCGGTACAATTGTCGAAGCTAACAGATTAGCTTTTCCTTGGTCAAGCCCAAGCTGGCTTGAAACTAATTTACCAACAAAATTATTCATTAACGTATCTTGTAATGAATTAGCTGATGAATTGTTTTCTCCTTTTGAGAATAAATTCATTACGGTATCCATTGCTCCTGAAGCCATTGTTTTACCCACAACTTCTTTTGCTGACTCTCCGGCAAGGTTTGCAACTACATCTACTTTTGAACTGTCTAATCCTACTTGCGAAAGTAAATCTGTAGGTATTTGGTCTTTAAGACCGTTTAACATTGAATCTAACATATTTTATTTGTATTTACTGGGTTATTTTTTCCAAATATAATCAATCTGTTTTGAATAAAAAGAGGTTTAACGTTTTTATAACATAACATTTTCTTTTGCTTTGAGAAGTAATAAAACCTAACACAGCAATTGCAGAACGTCTATTTTTTTAGTAAACTTGTACGCTTGAATAAACTCACACCTATAAAGTATGAGTTTGTTTGACGTCAACTTGCAAAAATGAGTATAGAATTTGTCTATAAAGTAACTTATTAAAAAAGTGAATGATGAGTAAAATAGTTTTAATAGAAAATAAATCAGAAATAGGAGCTGGAACTCGTGGTGCCAGTTTAGGGATTGATGCGGTTAAAATTGCTGCTTTGAATGCTCAAAGTAATTACTTTAAAGAGGCTAAAATCTTGAAAATAGAAAATGAAAACGACCGTTTATGGGAAGATATTGATTTTCTTTCTGCTAAAAGAATTAAAGGTGTCGTTGAAGTTTATAAACGCATAAGTGATACAGTTAGTCAAGTTTTAGAAAAAGGTAAATTTCCTATTTTGCTTTCGGGTGACCATTCTAACGCCGGCGGTACTATTGCCGGTATAAAGAAGGCTTTCCCTGATAAAAGATTAGGCGTTATCTGGATAGATGCTCATGCAGATTTACACTCACCTTACACTTCACCTTCGGGAAATATTCACGGAATGCCACTGGCGACTGCTTTAGGAGTGGACAATAAAAAATATGCCGTTAAAGAAATTTCGGAGGAGGTTAAAAAGCACTGGGACAAACTAAAATCTATTGGGGATATTCAACCTAAAATAAATCCTGAAGATTTAGTCTTGATCGCTGTACGTGACACCGAAGACCCTGAAGATTACTTTATTGCTAATAATAAGGTAAAAACGATTAGCGTAGCTAATGTGAGAAGAACCGGAACACAAGAAATTTCGGAACAAGTGCTTACCTATCTGAAAGATTGTGATATTCTTTACATTTCTTTTGATGTGGATAGTATGGACTGTGATTTGGTTTCATACGGTACGGGAACTCCGGTTCCTAACGGACTAACCGAACAGGAAGCAAGCAGTCTGATTAATCATTTGTTAATTGATAAACGTGTAAAATGTTTTGAGGTGGTTGAGATTAACCCTTGTTTGGATAATCGCCAAAATAAAATGGCAGAAACTGCTTATAGAATAATGGAAGGAGCTTCTGCTATCATCGAAAAAAGAGGGTAACATTCTTTACGCCCAACAAGGAACAATTTACTATAAACAACAACGATTCAACAGATAATGAATATAGAAAATGAAGTATTTGATGTAGTTAAATCTACGTTAGAAAATTTGTACAATCAGGAAATTAGCGACAATCAAATACAAATTAATAAAACCCGTAAAGATTTTGAGGGAGAATTGACCTTAGTTGTTTTCCCCTTATTGAAAATAGCGAAGAAAAAACCCGAAGATGTAGCAGCTGAAATAGGAGAAGCTTTAGTTACTCTTCCCAACTCAATTGTTAAGAGCTTTAACGTAGTTAAAGGCTTTTTGAACTTGACTTTAGATAATACAGTTTGGTTAACAAAGTTCAATACTTGGGTAAACGC
>JALTUD010000715.1 GCA_027047735.1 Flavobacteriales bacterium
AGGATAAGGAAAATAAAACCGTTTTATTGTGCTCAGATGTCCCGTGTTAGGGATACAATCCCTAACGCAAAAAAACAGTAAATATAATAATCGCTATGATAAAATATATACTTATAGCTATAACTTTTTTATTCGTAGGTCAACTATTCGCTCAAGAGTCCGGGTTTGTTCGCAACATAGGGCAAATGGTCAACCAAGAAGGAGAGTTTAACAGTCAAGTACAATACATACTATCAACAGAAGGCTATAACGTCAGTTTTTACAAAAATCATTTTGCTTACGAGTTGTTTCGTCCCGATAAAACCGATAGTAACAAAACCTTCGTAGAACGAATAGAAATATGGTGGGAGGAAGGTAATAAAAGTGCTAAAATACATCCCGAAAATCAATTAGTAGAAAGGTTAAATTACTACAAAAACGGAAAACGGTTTGAAAATATACCGGCTTACTCAAAATTAACCTATCGCAATTTATGGAAGGGTGTGGATGTTGAGTTTTTTGTACAAGACGGTAGCTTAAAGTATAATTATATTATTCAAGGAACTAAAACCAAACAAATAAGCCTGTTGGTTAAAGGAGCACAGAGTTCTAAAGAAAAAAACACCATTCAATTACAATCACCACATCACACCGTTGAGGCATCTTTTCCCGAAATTTATTTCATTGACCAACAAGGGAAGAAGACAAAAACAACAATAGATATTCATCTTCACGATAATAAAATCATCTATTCGTTACCAGATATTCAAGAAGAGAAATTAATTATAGACCCTATTGTTTACAACAAAGAATATGTTACCTACTACGGAGGGGCACACATGGATTTCACTTATGATATACATTCGACTAAAACGGGAAATATATCAATCACCGGCTACACCGTAAGTACCAATAATATCGCAACAACAGGAGCATACCAAACCGTATTAACCGACCAAGACGCGTATGTGGCAATGTTTAATAATCAAGGCGTTCGTCTTTGGGCAACTTATTTTGGAGGAACATCGGCAGAACGTATTTATTCATCAGCTTTAGATACGAACGATAATATAATCATAGCCGGAAATACCACAAGCACAATCGGATTGGCTACCAACGGAGCGTTTCAACAATATATAGCAAGTGGAGATGATGGTTTTGTTACAAAATTTTCTTCAACGGGGCAATTGCTTTGGAGTACTTATTACGGAGGAGATGCCCACGAATTGATTATTCGCGTAGAAACCGATAAGAATAATAAAATTTACGTTACCGGACATACTTCGAGCACGAACTTGCAATGCACACCTAATGCTTTTAGGAATTATCTATCAGGGTACGAAAATTCATTTTTAGGAATTTTCGATGCACAAGGCAATATCTTTTATAATTCCTATTACCTAAACGGTTCAAGTGCAAGAGGAGAAGCAATCCTTTTTGATTCCGATAACAATATTTATCTTGCAGGTTCAACCAATGATACGGTAACATCACCTTACCCGAATGTGCATCAAACTCAAAACGCCGGATATTTAGATGGGTTTGTGATTAAAATCAATCCTCAATATCAAACCGTATGGAAGACGTATTTGGGAGGTTGGCACAACGATTTGATTTACGGAGCGGTTATCGATTCTGCTAATAACCTTTATTTTGGAGGAAAAACCAAAAGCAACGATGGTATATCCACTTTAGGAGCTTTTCAATATAACTACGATAATAATTGGGACGGCTTTTTAGTCAAAATGGACAGCTCATCCCAAGTACTTTGGGGAACATATTTAACAGCCGGAGGTGCTGACGAAGTCCATTCTTTGGCTTATCACGATTCTTCAGTTTGGGTGTTGGAAAATACGGATGGAAATGGTTTTCCGGTAAGTACTTCCGCACTTCAAACATACAATGCCGGTGGAGTAGATAACCTGTTGATGCGTTTTTCTTCGCAAGGAAATTTGCAATGGGCGAGCTACTTTGGCGGAGTAAGTAATGAATTCGGACATCGAATACGATTGTTGCCGAGAAAAATATTGTTGGCGGGACAAACAGGCTCATCAACATCATTTACAACAAGCAACGCCCATCAAGTTAATTACGGAGGTCATATTTACGATGGTTATTGGGCGAAACTGTGTTCGCCTGTTTCTTCTACAATATTAAATTTAGTAAATGATACTGTTCTATGTTCGGGGGATTCTGTTACTCTTTTTCCATCAAATACGTTTAATTCTTATCAATGGAACACGGGAGCTACTGATAGCGTACTTGTAGTTTCACAAGCAGGAAGTTATTCGCTGGTTACTTACGATGAAAATAATTGTCCCGGATATTCTGATACCATTCAAGTAACATTTGAAACTGTTCCTCAGGTGTCTATTCTAAATAGCGATACTTCCATTTGCATGGGAGATTCGGTTTTATTGTCGGTAAATGGTAGTTTCTCATCATATCTTTGGAATAACTGGAATACCGATTCTACTCAATATGTAACCAACGGACAAGCCTATTTCGCACAAGTTTCAAGTTTGTTAGGCTGTACTTATTTTTCAGATACGGTACTCATCAAAGAGCAAACACAAAATTTCTTTCCAATACAAATGATAGGTGATACAATTATCTGTTCCGGAGGTAATTCGATTCTATACACAAACGAGAACTTAAATATAATCCAATGGAGTACCGGCGACCAAGTTTCGGGAATTACAGTTGATACAACGGGAGTTTTTTGGTTTACCGGAATAGATACTTTAGGTTGTTCCGTTTGGTCGGATAGCGTTTCAATAACGGAAATAAATTATTCATCACCGGATTTAATCTTAGACACCATGAGTACGATAACTGCTTGTTGGAACGATAGTGTCATCCTTGTTGCCGAAAACGGATTCAATCAATATCAATGGTCAACGGGAGATACACTGCAACAAGAAATAATCGTAAGTCAAGGTTATTATTTTGTCTCAGCAACCGATAGCAATGGTTGTGTCGGAATTTCCGATTCTGTTTTTATTGAATTTGTCGGTACAGGCGTAGCATCTGTTGATACAGTACAAGGAACGTCTTTTTGCTTAGGAGATACCTTGCTATTGTCAGTAGCCGATTCTTCTTTAACAAATGTTCTCTGGAATAATACCTTGCAAAATCAAGACACCTTACGAATTATCGGAGAAGGGGAG
>JALTUD010000716.1 GCA_027047735.1 Flavobacteriales bacterium
CGAGTCAAATAGAAAGTGTAAAGGCTGTTGCTACCATAGGAGCTCCGTCCAGCCCTAAGCATGTGTCCCATTTATTTAAATCGGGAATGGATGTAATAAATGAAACAGGTGAAGCTGTACTAATGATCGGTGGAAGAGAATTTAAAATAAAAAAACAATTCTTGGAAGATATCAACGAGAAAAACATGGAGGTCACATTAAAAAAATTAGATAAAGCCTTATTAGTATTGCATTCTCCACAGGATATGACTGTAGGAATCGAGAATGCTGCACAAATTTATCAATCGGCATGGCATCCCAAAAGTTTTATTTCATTAGATGGTGCAGATCACTTGTTAACGAATAAGCTAGATTCTGAATATGTTGGTACAATGGTAGCAAATTGGAGTACACGTTATCTTGGATAATGCACTAAGTTCGTAAGAATAGGTCTGTTATAAAGCTCTGTTTTACATAGTTTTGATACTCTTCTACAGCTAAGGCTTGTTTATGTTTCTCAAAATTGTGCAAGACTAATATTGCTGCTTTTTATAATGAAATTATTTGTGGATACAAGGTTATACTAAAAATATTTGTTTTGCGTATTGAAATGCTAAAGAGAAAGATAAGTTGTATCTTTGCGGATAATTTCACTAAATATTAATACATAATATAATGAATGTAAGAAGATTTTTTATTTCTATAAGTATTTTTGTCTTAGGAGGGATTGGAGCAATTGCAATAGCTTGGCCTCCTATTTTATGGACATTGATATTAGTAATTCCTATAATAATAATGGCAATTTTTGATATGGTGCAGACGAAACACACTATTAGAAGGAATTTTCCTTTAGTAGGTCGTTTTCGCTATATGTTAGAGTCCATTCGTCCTGAACTTATGCAATATTTTGTAGAAACAGATACAGAGGGGAGACCTATTAATCGTTTATTTCGTTCGTTAATTTATCAAAGAGCAAAAGATGTTAACGATACAATGCCGTTTGGAACGCAAAAGGATGTTTATAAGGTAGGATATGAATGGATGGGGCATTCTATCTATGCTACGCCTCAAGCTAAAATAAATCACGACCCTCGCATAACTGTTGGTGGGAAAGATTGTGAACAGCCTTATTCGGCAAGTATTCTTAATATTTCAGCTATGAGTTTTGGGGCCTTGAGTTATAGAGCGGTTTTGGCGATGAATGGAGGAGCAAAAAAAGGTGGTTTTGCACACAATACAGGTGAGGGAAGTGTAAGCCCTTATCATCTTAAACCCGGTGGAGATTTAGTTTGGCAAATAGGTACTGGATATTTTGGATGTAGAACACCGGAGGGTAATTTTTGTTCCGATACATTTAAGACTATGGCTACTCGTGATAACGTAAAAATGATAGAAATTAAACTTTCACAAGGTGCAAAACCCGGGCATGGAGGAATTTTACCAGCTATAAAAAATACAGAAGAAATAGCCAAGATTAGACACGTCAAACCTCACACCGATGTAATTTCTCCACCAAGCCACTCGGCTTTTGATTCTCCGGAGGGCTTAATGAAGTTTATAGCTCAGTTAAGAGAATTATCGGGAGGAAAACCGGTTGGGTTTAAAATCTGTATCGGTAAAAAAGAAGAATTTGATGACATTTGCAAAGCGATGATTTCTACGGGGATTTCTCCCGATTTTATAACCGTTGATGGAGGGGAAGGTGGAACAGGGGCTGCCCCTGTTGAGTTTTCTAATTCAATAGGAATGCCACTAAGAGACGCTTTAGTTTTTGTAGTGGATACACTACGAGGTTATGGTTTAAAGAAAGACATAAGAGTAATTGCTTCGGGTAAAATATTGACCGGATTTCATATTGCCAGAGCTTTGGCGTTGGGTGCAGATATGGTGAATAGTGCCAGAGCAATGATGATGGCAACAGGATGTATTCAAGCCTTGCAATGCAATACAAATACCTGTCCTGTTGGCGTGGCCACACAAAACAAACATCTGATACGCGGATTAGATGTTGAAGACAAAACACAAAGAGTCTATAATTTCCATAAAGAAACTGTTAAAAGTTTTGTGGAATTGTTAGCAGCAACAGGTGTGGAATCACCTAAAGATTTGAAACGGAAACATATAAACAGAAGAGTTAGTATGAAAGAGATACTTACTTATGAGGATATGTTCCCGGAAGTAGAAGAAGGAAGTCTGCTTTCTTACCAAGACTAAAAAGATTATAAACATTGGCGGGAATTTATATCCATATCCCTTTTTGTAAAAAGGCGTGTCATTATTGCGATTTTCATTTTTCAACATCTCTGCGTTTTAAGGGGGAGTTGTTGAAAGCCATGATTATTGAGCTAAAAGTTCAAAAAAACTATCTTCAAAATCAATCTATTGAAACTATTTATTTTGGAGGAGGAACCCCCAGTTTGTTGACCCGAGAGGAGTTGCTCGAAATAGTCAATACGATTCGTGAAAATTATTCACTATCCTCCGAAATAGAATTTACACTCGAAGCCAATCCGGATGACCTGAGTATCGAAAAATTACGTCAACTAAAAGAAATAGGAGTAAACCGATTGAGTATAGGAATTCAATCTTTTTTTGATGAACATTTAAGATGGATGAACCGCACTCACACAGCCTATGATAGTGTAGAATGTGTTAAGAATGCTCAAGAAGTAGGATTTGAGAACATTACCATAGATTTAATTTACGGATTACCAAACCTAAGTAAAAAGCAATGGCTCATCAATATCCAACAAGCATTGGATTTGAATGTTCCTCATATTTCGGCATATAATTTAACCGTCGAAAAAAAAACCGCTTTGGCTCACTTTATAAAAAACGGAAAAACCGCCCCGCTAAACGACGAAACAGGAGCACAGCATTTTGAGATGTTAATAAAAGAACTCGAAAAGAATAATTTTCAGCAATATGAAACTTCGAATTTTGCAAAAAACGGTAAAATATCCAAGCATAATTCCTCCTATTGGCAAGGAAAACATTATCTGGGAATAGGGCCTTCGGCTCACTCGTTTAATGGAAATTCACGTCAATGGAATATCGCAAATAACAAGAAATACATTACAGCAATAGAAAGTCAAACACTTTGGTTCGAGACCGAAACCCTGTCAAACGAAGACAAAGTAAACGAGCACTTACTAATCGGGTTGCGAAC
>JALTUD010000717.1 GCA_027047735.1 Flavobacteriales bacterium
AGCGTGCATACGCCTTAGGTTAACCAATGTATTGTTCAAATCAGCTCCCTCATCCCTTTTTATATTCAAATCTACTGCGATTTTATCCAATTTAGAAGGTAAGTCCGGATATTTAAACCAAGCATCTGCCACTTTTAAATCTAAACCAAAGCCGGGCATAACTACGGTGTCCATTTTACCTTTTACAAATCCTGATAAACTGAGCTCACCATTCGTTTCAATATCCTTAAAATCCGCAGTATATACTCCCGGCACCATACTCAATAAGGATTTAAAGGTTTGTTGTGTTGTACCGTAGGTTATATCCATATTCATCTCATCGTCGGGCATTTCCACCCATCCGTCAAAATGTAATCCCAAATCATTTAGTTGTACGTTATTTTCCTTAAAGGTATAACGACTTTTTGCCATATCCATATCCACGACAAAATCAATATCGGTTTTGACCTTCTTCATATAGTCCACTCCATCATAATTGGCGGTAAACTCATCAATCAATGTTTTGGTAACTACACTGTACAAATCATTATTTATAGAAACTTTTCCGGAGTGATTTAGATTTTTTATTGCAACGAAGGTGGGTAATGTAGCATCATCGTAAACAATATTGGAGTTGGTTAGTTCGTAATGGGTTAAATCGAATTTAAAATCTCCGCTTGTTGTTTCCGTATATTCTTCGGGAACGTCTGAGGCTGTAGTATCGGCTTTTACAATGTCATAATTTGCCGTTCCATCTTCCAATACTTTAACATACACTTCGGCTCCGTCAATTTTAATGGACTTAATTGTATAATCTCCGCTAAGGACACTTTGTAAATTGAAATTTACCGAGGTCTTTTTTACTTTTGCAAGATTAACACCTTCAAACTCTCCTTTACCGGCAACTGACAAATCATCAATTTCCATAGAAAAATAAGGAAAAGTACTAATCAGCGATAAATCTACATCGCCGAAATCCAGTGTTGCCGTGAGGTTTTCATTTGCTGTATCTTTTATCATCTGCACAATTTCATCTCTAAAAAGATAGGGCAAGGCAATCAACAAACCTAAAATTACAACTACACTTATGCCTGTCCATTTTAAAATTCTTGACAATACACTTTTTTTCTTTCTTCTATTTCTTCTCTTTTTTCCCATGGTAATGTTATTTTTGTATTGAGATGAAGCAAAGCTACAAAATAACCTTTATACTTTTTCTATTATTTATACTTGTCGTTCTTTTTTTTAGCATCCCAACGACAAAACATTGGTTTTATTATAGAATGGTTGATTCTTTTATTGATTATCAGATTGATAATATTTCATTTATGGAGGTGCAACCTGAAAAAACAATCATCTTGGACACTAGGAATTTTGATGAATACAAGGTCAGCCACCTACCAAATGCTGTTTGGATTGGGAATGATTCTTTATTTTGGTCAAGGATTCCACAACTGTCAGATAAAAAAACTATTATTGTTTATTGTTCGGTTGGTTATAGAAGTAACGAAGTAGGAAAGAAAATTAAAGATTCACTGCAATTGGACGTAAAAAACTTAAAATATGGTATTTTTGGATGGAGACATAATGCCTTACCTCTAATTGATAAATTTAATAACCCGACTAATAAGGTGCATCCTTATAATTGGTTTTGGGGGATTTGGAAGGATTAATACCATTTAAACATTGAAATAATCCTTATAAAGCGTTTTTATTTCCTTTATACTTCTTTTAAAAATATTTTCATAGCGGGTGCTATACAATATTTATTCATCATCTAAGAACACTAAATTCCATTTTCTTTGCACTTATCTCAACTGCGTTAGGGACTTATCCCTAACACGAGCATAATGAGAACCATAAAGCGTTTTTATTTCCTTTATACTTCTTCAAAATTATTTTCCATAGCTGGAGCTATGCAAAAGAATTTTTCATCGTCTAAAGAAACTAAAACTCACTTTCTTAGTCCTCATTCCGCTCGTGTTAGGGATAGAACGGCGTGTTTGAACTCCTTTTGGTTTGTTGCATATATGCAAACCAAAAGAGTGAGTAGTGATAGCCCGACCATTACGGCGTTAAACTATTTTTGCATTGGAATACAAAATAGTTTTATGCCGTAATGGGAACGCCCAAATTAAACTTTAACACCTTTCCAATTCTGAGGATTTTTTCTCCATTCTTTTAGAGCCTCTATTTCTTTTTCCGTAATAAAACGTGTATTTAAGGCTTGTTTTAGAAGTGAATCGTAATTGGTTAAAGATGCTAATTTACATTCGGATTCTTCAAAATTTTGTTTAGCAATATCAAAACCATAAGTGAAAATACTGACCATACCTTTTACGCTTGCTTTGGCTTTTCTTAATGCATCAACGGCTTGGAGTGAACTTCCTCCGGTTGAGACTAAATCTTCGACAACTACAACTGATTGCCCTTCTTCCAAAACGCCTTCTATTTGATTGGTTAGCCCATGTTGTTTTGCCGAAGAACGCACATATACAAATGGAATACCTAGTTCCTGTGCTACTAAAGCTCCAAGAGCTATACCACCTGTAGCAACACCGGCTATTACATTGGGTGTGCCATATTCATCGGTTATTAATCGAACAAGCTCTTGTCTGATGTAGGTTCGTACTTGCGGGTAAGATAATATTTTTCGATTGTCGCAATATATAGGAGATTTAATTCCTGACGCCCATGTAAAAGGTTTGTTTGTATTTAATTCTACAGATTTGATTTGTAATAAAAATTCTGCTACCTTTAACTCTGATTCAATTCTACCACTCATAATGCAAAGATATAAAGTTTTTATCAATCAATCTGTGTTTTATTTTACAAACAACAGTAATAACTTGGAACTTCCTGAACTCAAGGAGGTGGATTCTACTATTGATTACGCAAATTCATCTAAAGAATTTATCGGTCAATTAATAGAAAAAGCTGAACAAAAAAAAATTACAATTCTTTTTGTACATCATAACGTTGAGGCTCTCTGGAAGGATTTTATTACGTTTTTTGAAATTAGAATTGCCGGTGGTGGTCTTGTTGAAAATAGCAAAAGAGAATATCTACTTATTTTTAGAAATGGTAAATGGGATTTACCAAAAGGACATATTGAGAAAGGAGAAACCATTGAATGGGGAGCACTTCGAGAGGTTGAAGAAGAAAC
>JALTUD010000718.1 GCA_027047735.1 Flavobacteriales bacterium
GATCCACCTGAAAAGCCATACACATTTGCAATTCGCACAAGTCAACGCTACAACCCAAAATTGCAAAAGAGTATGGCTCACCAACGCTGACTGACAAACGGATGAAGAAAGCCTGCAGAGAACAAAGTATAAAAATAATAGCCGAAATAGTAGTAAATATAAACATTGTAGCCCGCATAAAATTTAGTAGTAAATTGAAAAATACTGCTTCCGAAATCCGCTACTATTCTTATACAAACCGTTAAAGATACAAAAACGGCAAAAAATAGATTTTAGTTTTATTTCCATTGCACATTCTTCGGAGACAAAGCAAAGTAACTTTTATTTACCCGAATAATTAAACTACCCTAAAACCAACTCCACACACATCATCCACTTGATCTAAATTTCCTTTCCAATCTTGAAAAGTTTTATCAATTATTTCTTTTTGCTCTTTCATAGGTTTATCATAAATAGAAAGCAACATTTTTTTGAAGGCTTTTATTTTAAACTTTTTACCTCGTTCACCACCAAACTGATCGATATAACCATCTGTAAACAGATAAAAGCAATCGTCTTCTTGTACCTCAATATGGTGCGTTGTAAAAGGTTTTGGTGCGACATAAACACCTATCGGTTGTTTGTCTGCTTTATATTCTATTATCTCTCCTTTTCTAATCAACCAAAGAGATATGTTTGCTCCTGAGTAACTTAAAGTATTTCCTCGTATCGAACAAAGACCTATATCCATTCCATCATAGATATTCCCTTCTTCTCCTTTTTCAAAACGTTTCAATACCAAATCTCTTGTATGCGACAACACCTCTCCGGGTGAATGGTTATCAAATTCATTTACAGCCCTATTCAAGGCGTTATTACACACTAACGATACAAAAGCTCCCGAAACCCCATGTCCCGTACAGTCTGCGACAGCTATATAAAAAGTATCTTCTTTTTCCACAAACCAATAGAAATCTCCTGCCACAATACTTTTGGGCTTGTAATACACCATTGCATCTTTCACTTGTTGTTGCAACAGTTCATCGGGTGGTAAAATCGTTTTTTGTATTCTTCTTGCATATGTTATGTTGTCTGTTATTTCTTTATTCTTCCTTTCTAGTGCTTTTCTTTGCATCATCAAGTCTTGCACAAACCTATTTTGGTATTTGATGAAGAATAATACAATACCAAATAGCCCAAATATAGAAACCAATAACACACCAAAATTTTCGGCTATAAAAGGCGTGTTGTCATTGAATGCATAATAGACCAGTAACGAAAACAACACCGCTACTTGTAACCGAAAATGAACTAAACCTCCCATCACTGCCGTTAATGTAATAACGGCCGTCAGAAACAATATGTTCCGAATCAATACTTGTTCAAAATTATCGGTATAAAAAGAAGTGTCGGGATAATTTAATTGAGAGAATAAAATATTTAGAACCAAGCCCCACGTTCCTAACACAAAATATTGTCGATATTTTTCTTTTTGAGAAATCTCTCCAATTAACGCAATTAATAATACAACCAGTGTAACATAAAACACGGATAGAATAGTAGAATCGTAGTACTTCCCATTCGTGAAATAATCCAAAACAACACCAATAATTCCCAATACAAGCGTAATCAAAGAAATGAGTCTTTTTTCTTCGGAATAACGATTATAATAATCATCTTTCCCTGCTATTTTAAATTTAGAAAACGGAAGCATACTCGCAATATATGGATTTTTAGTTATACTTTCTTCAATATCTTCTAAACTTTAATCCGAAATAAAAAAAAAGAATATCTTTACTTTCTTTACTAATCATTAATATAAAAAATCATGAATGACACATCACAACTTTTAATTGGCTTTTACCCATTTGTTTTAATTCTTCTTATCATTTTACTCATCAAGTCTGTTGTTATCGTAAAAGAAAAAACAGTTGTTGTTATTCAACGATTGGGTAAATTCAATAAAATCGCCCATTCCGGTCTTAATTTTATTATTCCTTTTATTGATTCTAAAGCAGGAGAACTTAACCTTCGTGTACAACAATTAGATGTAGATATAGAAACAAAAACAAAAGATGATGTATTTGTCAGTTTGCGCGTTTCGGTTCAGTATAAAGTTATGCAAGATAAATTGATAGATGCTTTCTATTCGTTGGAAAGTCCACGCCACCAAATATCTTCTTACATTTTTGATGACGTAAGAGCAGAAGTTCCTAAAATGGAATTGGATGATGTTTTCGCTAAAAAAGATGATATTGCCGGAGCAGTTAGAAAAAACCTTTCAGAATCTATGTTTGAATATGGTTACATTATTGTAAAAGCACTAATTACCGACATTGACCCAGACGCTCACGTAAAAGAATCTATGAATAAGATAAACGCGGCAAAAAGAGAAAAAGAAGCAGCAAAGGAAGAGGCTGAAGCTCTTAAAATAAGGGTAGTAAAAGCCGCTGAAGCTGATGCAGAATCAAAAAGACTATCGGGAGAGGGTATTGCCAAACAGCGTTTGGAAATCGTTAGAGGATTTAAAGAATCGGTTGACGACTTCCAAAAAACACTAAAAGAAATCACCCATGAAGAAGTGATGCAATTTGTTTTATTGACTCAGTATTTTGACACATTAAACAACATTGGACAAAACGGAAAAAACACTTCTATTCTTATTCCTCATTCTCCTAACTCAGTGAAAGATTTCCACCAACAAATAATGGAAGGAACTCTAATCGGAGAGAAGCTGAAAGATGCTTCTAACGGGAAATAATACCAAATAGAGCGATGTTTTATTGCTCTATTACTTTTGCATTTTCTAAAATATAACTTAATTGATAAATATCGTCGGGGTTTAATCTGAGAGTCCCTTCAAAGGTTATGATTTGATCCATTCTCAACCCACTGTGTTCTCCTGTGATTTGCACTTCCATTACCGATTCAGGGCCTGCACCACCACAGAAGAAACAAGAACTGTAAGGATTTGCTGAAAGCACATAATAATCCTGAATGACATCTACAGGAATGACGTAACCTCTTATTTGCACTTTCTTTCCGTCTAAAGACGAAACTTTTTTTCCGAATTTCGGCACTTTATAATAGCCCTGAAACTCTTCCGAAAAAACCTCTTCAAAGGTTACATCTTTCA